>JAJRDF010000201.1 GCA_028678555.1 Methanomicrobiales archaeon | reverse complement strand
ATGACATGGAGGCTGCCCATGCCACCCTCGCGGCCGTCGCGGCTCTCGAAGAGCGGTGCAGCCGCATCACCCACCGTGCCGCTCCCTTCAGGGGGGAGACGGCCGTCGGGCTGGGGAACATCATCGGTTCCATCCAGCGCATCGGCGAGTACTCTGCCGATATCTGCGAGAACACCATCAACCACCTGGTGGCTGAGCCGGGAACGGACTGACCCCGGTCCCGCCCATCTTCTCCCTGCGGTGCAAAAGTTATTAGGAACGGGGGCGCCCACGCTTCATCAGCGGAGGCGCCCGAGGAACTGATGATCGTGATAGGCATCGACCCCGGCCTTGCCATCGTGGGCTACGGCGTGCTGGAGCGGGACGGGCACCGGGCCCGGGCCATTGCCTATGACTGCATCCGCACGTCGGCGAGGACGATGACCACCCCGGAGCGGCTCCGGGAGATCCACCGCAGGTGCCGGGAACTCATGGAGACCCACCGGCCGGACGCCGTCGCCGTCGAGAAGCTCTTTTTCTCCAAAAATATCACCTCTGCCATGTCGGTCTCTGAGGTCCGCGGGGTGATCCTGCTTGCGGCAGCAGAGGCAGGGATACCGGTCACCGAGTACACCCCCAACCAGGTGAAACAGGCGGTGACGGGATCCGGCAGGGCCGAGAAGATACAGGTGCAGGAGATGATGAAGAGGCTCCTCTCCCTCCCGGAGATCCCGAGACCCGACGACGTGGCAGACGGGCTTGCCATCGCGCTCTGCCATCTCCACACGGTGAGGTGACGCGGGATGTTTGCGCAGCTGACCGGCGAGGTGGCCGACGTGGGCGAGGGGCTTGTCGTGCTGGATGTGGGCGGAGTGGGGTACGAGATTCATATGCCGCAGCCTGCGGTCACCACCCTGCTCCAGAAGAAGGGGACGGTCACGGTCCATACCCATCTCGTCGTCCGGGACGACGGATGGACCCTCTACGGCTTCCTGCGGCCCCGGGACCGGGAGATGTTCCGGCTCCTCATCGGGGTCACCCGCATCGGGCCCCAGATCGCGCTTTCCATCCTCTCCCAGGTCACCCTGGAGGACCTGGCCGCGGCGGTGCTCGCAGAGGACGACAAAGCCCTGACCCGGATCCCCGGTGTCGGCGAGAAACATGCAAAACGGCTGATCCTGGAACTGCGGGACAAGATGAAGAAGGCTTCCGAGCGGTTCCTGCCGGGGGGCGGCCCGGCCTCGCTCCGGCTGGATGCCGTCTCGGCCCTCGTGGCCCTGGGCTTCTCCCCACGGGAGTCGGGGGAGGCGGTGGACGCGGTCCTCCAGGCGCAGTCCCCGCCGACGGCGTTACCTGACATGGTCAAGGCGGCTCTGCAGCGGCTGAAGGAGCGGTGAGGGAATGGACGAAGAGGGCGTGGAACCGGAAGACCGGCTCATCACCACCGATGTCCTCTCGGAGGAGGCTGAGGACACCACGATCCGCCCGGCCACCTTCGGGGAGTTCATCGGCCAGGAGGGGGTAAAGGAGACCCTCCGGATCGCGATTGCCGCGACGAAGCAGCGGGGGGAGCCCCTGGACCACATCCTCTTCTCCGGCCCCCCGGGCCTCGGGAAGACCACGCTTGCCCACCTGATCGCACGGGAGATGAACGCCCAGATCCACACCACCTCGGGCCCCATCCTGGAGAAGCCCGGCGACATGGCGGCGATGCTCACGCTGCTGGGCCGGGGGGACGTCCTCTTCATTGATGAGATCCACCGCCTGCCCCGGGTCATCGAGGAGATCCTCTACCCTGCCATGGAGGACTTCCGGATCGACGTGATGATCGGGGAGGGGCCCAGCGCCCGGTCCATCACCCTCACGCTGGAGCACTTCACGCTGGTGGGCGCCACCACCCGCGTGGGGCTCCTCGGATCCCCTTTCCGGGACCGGTTCGGTCTCGCCCTCCGGCTGAACCTCTACACCCCGGAGGATCTCTCGGCCGTTGTCCGGCGCTCGGCCGGGATCATGCAGATACCCATCACCCAGGAGGGATGCCACGAGATCGCCAGGAGGAGCCGGGGGACACCCCGGATCGCGAACCGGCTGCTCCGCCGGGTCCGGGACTATGCCACCGTCCGGGGGGACGGGAGGATCGACGGGGACGTGGCGGACCGGGCCCTCACCATGCTGGTCCGGACCATCGAGGAGGTGTACGAGCCCTACCTGATCCAGGTGGGCTTTCTCAAACGCACCGCCCAGGGCAGGGAATCCACCTCCGCTGCCTCCGAGCACCTCCACCACAAGTGGTGGTAGGGTGCCCGTGCACCTCCACCACAAGTGGTGGTAGCCCCCGCTGCTGTTGATGTACTCATATCCCTCGTAAAGGCGGCATTTTCCATCCGTATAGGATTCTGAGACGCTCCAGGGGGGGGACCTCACGGTCCCCCCCGCCGCGTGGGCGCCCCCCCGGAGGGGATGGGCGGATCCATCGGTTACCGGAACATCATCCATGAGTGCATGACAGCACGACTCAGACTATCCTCTCGTGGGGGTGGGACCGGGAGGGGGTTGTAACCCCCTCCCGTCATATATCCCGTGACAGGGATCGGTCGATATCATCCATTTTCCTCCTGACACTCCTCGCACTGCAGAAGATATTTCTCATTCCCGCCGCAGATCTGGATCAGGGAACAGGAGGGCAGCGAGTGGTCATGTGGGGTCTGTTGGGAGGAGGCCAGGTGTCTCCCGGGGTCAGGAAGGGGTTCGACCTGATCCGGATGGAGCGGTACGATGAGGCAGAGCAGTTCTTTCAAAAGGCCCTCTCAGAGCATCCCAAGGACCCCCATGGCTGGGTAGGCCGGGGGATCGCCGCCCTCAGGCGCGGCGATCCGAAGAAGGCCCTGGAGTATGTGGATTATGCCCTCACGCTCGCTCCGGAAGAACCGAACGCCTGGTACCAGAAGGCGAGGGCCCTCGCTTCGCTGGGAAAACACGAGCAGGCCCTCTCGTGCTACGAGCGATCCCTCCACCTCCAGCCAACGGCTGCCGCCTGGTACTGCAAGGGCCGGTCCCTGGAAGCCCTGGAACGGGACCCGGAAGCCCTGGACTGCTACGAGAAGGCCATGACCCTCACGAAAGAGGAAGAGGTGAGGGCGCGCCGGGATGCCCTCCTCCGCAAGCTCCGGGAACAGCGCAGTACCTGAAAGCCCCTTTTTGAATAAAAGAGATTACCGGCCCGTTGAACTCCGGTTCAGGGTCCGGGAT
>JAJRDF010000083.1 GCA_028678555.1 Methanomicrobiales archaeon | reverse complement strand
TTCCCGGATCCAGGATGATGACGCAAGGGGGCGCTGCCCCCTCCCGGTCCCACTCCCGATGAGGATCACCCTCCCCCCCCGGTTCATCCCCATCCAGTTGTACCTGTGTCCCATTCATGCGGTTGTACCGGAAACCTGATGACCCCCTGGTATCCATTGACGCATCGGTGAGGGAATGTCCCATGCCACTCCCCGCAGCGATACGTCCCGGACCGGCTGAGGTGAAGCGGATAGCACGTGCCGTTGCGAACCGGTGCGAGCTCTGCGGGGACGAGTGCCCTGCGTGTCTCCTGGAGATCCATTTCATCACGCGGGGCAGGGCAATACCCTCCCGGAGGGAGGACCTCCACCGGTGTATCCTCGCCCTCTGCTCCCGGTGCCACCGGGATCTGCACCGGTACCGCTGCACCCTCCGGGACCAGCAGTTCCTGGTCTCCCTCCGCGATCCGCGGGTGTCCCGGGAGGTCCGGCGCATCCTCAGCTCCCCTCCCCGACCGTATTCGGCGCCGGATACCTTCGATCCCGGGCGGTTCTTCCTGGACCCCTCTCCCGTGCCGTGGGGCTGGGTTGTCTGAACCCTCCCCGAGGACTGCCGCCCGTGACCGGTGGTCCCGGGAAGGGTGGCCCCCGCGGCACTCCGCCATCATGACTTCAGGATGTGGCGCCACGGTCCCGCCCCTCCCGCGGGGTGCCGGGGCCCGTCGCAGCCCCGGAACCGGCCAGCCCCGGATCGCGCCCTGATTGAATCTTTGAACAGTTCTGAACGGTTTTTCCCCGCCAGCACGGGATGCGGACGGTCGCCGGATCGGTGGACTCTGGGGAGCATTATCTCCCCGCGGATACCAGACTGGAATAGCAGAACATAACCGGATACCACAGGGAGATACCCATGCATCACAACCGCACCATGCCACGGGGCCTTGCGCTGCTCGCCCTGATCTTTTGCCTTCTGCTCTGCAGCACGGGGGCGCAGACCGTGGCCAGCACCGATTCACTGGTCGATGATGTGCCTGAGTACCAGGGAACCCTGGGCCCGGACAGCATCTTCTACGGCATGAGACTCGCGATGGAGAACCTGGACGAGGCCTTCACCGCTGATGAGACGGAGCGCATGGAGAAGATGATGGTCCATGCCGAACTCCGGATCTCAGAGACCAAGACCATGCTGAAGTACCGGGAGTTCACCTCGGCGGACAGGGCCATGGAGGCCTACCAGGAGAAACTGAACCAGGCCTCCGGGGAGCTGGACCGCCCCGGTGTTGATGAGGAGGACCTGGTCCCGGTGCAGAAGACCATGTTCAGGTACCATGCCATTATAGAGGACCTGCAGTCGGCCTACCCGGACAGTGCAACCCTGGCCGAAATCCTGGACGACAGTACCGCCGTCCAGGACCGGTTCACCGAGAGGACGAAGGTGAAGATCCAGCTGAAGGAGGTGGGCGGGAAGGAGATGGTGACCGTCATGGTCCAGGAGAAGGAAAAGAATAAGCCGAAGGGAACGGAAGGATCTGGTACCGAAACCCCGACGGCGAGTCCTTCTCCTGACGAGACCGGGACGACGGAACCCGCCACGGTCCAGACCACCCCCGGGGATCAGAAACCCGGAGCGGGACAGGGCCATGGCCAGGACAAGGACAAGGACACGCCGAAGGGAACGGATGAGGTCATCACAGGAACCCTGACCGCAGCCCCGTCTCCCACGGTCGAACCCACCACGGTCCAGACCACCCCCGGGACCCCGCAGCCCGGATCGGGAGACCAGGGGAAGGACAAGGACAAAGAGAAGGACAAGGACGCTGATGGGAACGCCAAGGGATCCGGTAACTCTGGCCAGGAGGGCTGACGCCCGTATCCCCTCAGCGTATCGATCTCCCCCAATTCTCACATCACGTTTCAGGACTTCGCCGGGTACCGGGGCGTGTACATGAAGAGGGCAGGGCTTCCTGGAGCGGCAGGGCTCCTTCTCCTCTGCATTTTCCTCATCGTCGTGGCCCCCGCGGCCGGCCAGACCGGATCCCGGGAGATGACCACCTACAGCCTCCAGATCCAGGAGGATGGATCTGCCGTCTGGACCGTGGAGTTCCGAACCCTCCTCGCCGGTGCTGCCGATGAGACCGCCTTTGGTAACTACACCCGGGACCTGAGGTCGGTGCACCTCCCCGAGTTCCAGGCTCTCATGGAGCGGTCAGCCAGCCAGGCCGGGGTGGCTACCGGCCGGCCGATGCATGCACGGGATTTCACCTCCGATTCTGCCATCCAGACGGTGCCGACCGGCACCTACGGCGTGGTCCGGTATACGTTCACGTGGGATGGCTTTGCGGAGAAGGACGAAGGCCTGGAGGTGGGAGACGCCTTCGTGGGGGGCCTCTACCTGACCCGGGACCACACGCTGATCATCCGGCCGCCCGCCGGCTATACCGTCCGTCAGGCGGATCCTGCCCCTGACCGCGCCCAGGATGGCCTCGTCTGGTACGGGATGCGGTCCTTCGGCCCCGGTGAACCGGAAGTGTTGCTTGCGAGAGAAGGCCTCCCCATCACCGTCATCGCGGCCGCCGCTGCAGCCGGCGCCATCATCCTCCTTGCCGTCCTGTTCCTCCTGCGGAGGAAGAAGGAGGTGCCTCCCCTGCCGGAGCCTGCCATTCCGGATACCCCCCCGCTCCCCGAGGTGGATGCCAGGAACCTGGAGGACCGGATTCTCCTTCTCCTGGAGGGCAGCGGCGGGGAGATGTACCAGTCCGAGATGACGCAGCGGCTGGGCATGCCCAAGTCCACGGTTTCCGCTGCCCTCGCGGTCCTCCATGAGAAGAAGGCCATCATCAAGGTGAAGAAAGGCCGTGAGAACCTGATCCGCCTCTCCCGGGAGGACACCGGGCCCCGGTGAACGGATCGCCTTCCTCTCCCTATATCTCCCCCCCCGCAGAACAGAGGGGTATGAAGCTGGTCGTGGCCCTGGGCGGGAACGCCATCCTGCGACGGGGGGAGCAGGGGACCGCAGAGGAGCAGCGGACCCATGTGGAGTACGCGGCCGCCCACATCGCGGGGCTCGTGGCCCTGGGGCACCAGGTGGCCATCACCCATGGGAACGGTCCGCAGGTGGGTGATATCCTGCTCCGCATGGAGTGTGCGCAGGAGATCCTGCCCCTGATGCCCCTGGACATCTGCGGGGCAGAGAGCCAGGGGCTCATCGGGTACCTGATCCAGCAGGCGCTGGAGAACGCCCTCCGCCGGGCAGGCGTGCACCGGCGGGTCATCACCCTCGTCACCCAGACCGTCATCGATCCCGCGGACCCTGCCTTCGGCCGGCCGGAGAAGCCCATCGGGCCGTTCTACACACGGGAGGAGGCGATGGCGCATTCCGATCGCCCGGGCTGGACCCTGCATGAGGTGGAACCCGGCAGGTTCCGCCGGGTCGTCCCTTCACCCGAGCCGGTGCGCATCGTGGAGCAGAACTCCCTCCGGATCCTCAGCGACGAGGGGTTCATCGTGGTGGCCGCCGGGGGTGGCGGGATCCCGGTTACAGCGGACGCGGACGGGACCCTCCGGGGCGTGGAAGCAGTGATCGACAAGGACCTGACCGCCGGACTCATGGCCGACGCCCTGGATGCCGACGTCCTCCTGATCCTCACCGATGTCCCTCACGCCTCCCTCTTCCATGACACCCCGCAGGAAGAGCCCCTGGGGCGGATCACCGCGGCTGAGGCGGAGCGGTACCTGGCGGAGGGGCATTTCCCGGAGGGCTCCATGGGCCCGAAGGTGAAGGCCTGCATCCGGTTCGCCCGTTCCGGGGGGAAGGCCGGGATCATCACGTCCCTGGAGGATGCCCCCCGGGCCCTGCAGGGCCTTGCCGGCACCTGCATCACCCCGTGATGGTACCTGCGGTACCTACATACTCCCATGCCGGTACCTGCGGTACCTGCATTCCCCCATGCCGTCAGCGGGAGAGGGTGCAGGTCATGCAGTGGGCGCCGCCGTACCCCCCGGTGGCGTTCGTCAGGAGGAGGGGGGTCATCTCCAGGCCCTGGCGGTGGACTGCCCGGGAGTGGGGGAAGAACTCGGCCTCTGAGGAGAGAGCGATATACTCATGCTCTGCCTGCCGGAGCAGCGGACCGTACTTCTCCGGCGCGCACACGGCCTTCTCCCTGA
The DNA here is from genome assembly GCA_028678555.1 of Methanomicrobiales archaeon. Classification (GTDB taxonomy): domain Archaea; phylum Halobacteriota; class Methanomicrobia; order Methanomicrobiales; family JACTUA01; genus JAJRCY01. The sequence continues at coordinate 2,471 of JAJRDF010000083.1, read as the reverse complement.
GCCGGGAGAGGATGAGGGGGGCCAGCTGCTCGGTATCCGGGGTGATGCAGGTGCCGCTCCTGATGCAGAGGAAGTTGGTGGCAAAGCAGAGCTGCTCCAGGGTTGAGATCTCCACAAGGTCCATCCCCTTCTCCCGCAGGTATGCCTCCAGGTCACCCGGTCCCCCGGCCGGGACGTACCCATCCCCGCTCCGGTGCAGGACCGTCACCTTTGCCGCCCGGAGCAGCAGGGGGCACCCCACCGCCACCCCTTCTGCCGGGAAGTTCAGGTACGTGTCCAGGTGCATGCAGACCATGGGATCCCGCCCATGGATCAGCGGGTGGACCGGTTCCTCCACCACCACCACCTCGTCCGCCCCGACCCCGTTTTTCAGCACTTCCTCCACGCCACGGGCGTCGGTTCGGGATCCCCGGCCGATGAAGGCCACGTCCCCCGCCGGGATGAAGTCCCCGCCCTCGAACCTGCCGTCCGGGACCCGGGCGGCGGGGGTGATCCCCAGGGCCGAGAGCCCCAGGCTGCAGAGGGCGACCTCCCCTTCCCGTTCCGAGGTGGCCATCCGGCCGGTGCAGATGCCCCGGTCGGTGGCCGCCTGCTGGTCCCGCATGAAGTAGAGGTTGTGGAGAGGCTTCCCCAGCGTGACCCGCACACCGTCCCCGGAGAAATCCAGGTGGGGGTCCAGGAGGGCGATCCGGATCAGGTGGCCGGGATCCCGGAGACGGAGGGCCAGGGGATCCCCCTCCGTGGCCCCGGTGAACTGTGCCTCGCACCGGATCCCTCCCGTGCCCTCTGCATGGATCCGGGAGGCGGCCAGGGAAACGAGTGCCCCGCGGATCTCCGGCCGAACCACGGTCTCCTCCGTGATCGTATCCGTCAGCCGGTGCACGCGGACCCCGAAGGATCCGTGGAGGAGGTCGCAGAGCTGCCGGTGTTCCCGCCGGGCCTGGCCCTGGTCAAAGAACCTCTCGTAGAGGTGGTGCCAGGGTGAGAGGAGTGCAAAGAAGACCTCGATACCGGGCTCGTGGACCATCACGTGCCGGAGTGGATGCCACTCGGCCCGTGCACCGGCCTGCATGGGGGTCAGGTGGGTGCTCCTCCCTGATAGCCTTGATCCCGCAGTCCATGGCACGGAATCGCGGCCTTTTTATGGCAGGCAGGCGAGATACTCCACGAGAAGTCCTGTCCCATGGACAACGAAATCCCCGTGCAGGTCCCGTGGGTCACCGTCACCGGCTTCGGGAGCCATATCCGGTCCACGCAGTCCCAGCTGCAGATCCAGAAGGGCGGATGGGTCCAGGCGCTGCCCCTCTCGGGCGTGAGCCACCTCCTGATCGTGGGAGGCCATCACCTGCACACCTCGGCGGTCATCAACCTGCTGAAGCGGGGGGCCTCCCTCTCCTTCTTTGATGCCGACGGGACCCCGCTGGGGTTCCTCCACCCCCACGGGGATCGCCCGGACGAGCAGGTGCGGGCTGCCCAGGCCTCGGCCCCGGCCCACCGCTACGCCGTGGCCATCACGACAGCAGCCATGCGGGCCAGGCTCATGCGCCTGGAGCAGCTCCAGGAGGAGAAGGGGGATCCCCTCTTCTACCAGGGTGAGCGGGAGGTGCTGCAGCAGTCCCTGGCCGAGGTGGAGTTCCTGGTGAAGCTGGACGAGATCCGGCGGATTGCCACCCTCACCTCGGACATGTACTACGAGGTGATCTCCCGGACCCTGCCCCCGGAGCTGGGGTTCCGGCGGCGGACCCGCCGGCCCCACCAGGACCCGGTGAACGCCATGCTCTCCCTGGGGTACGCGGTGCTCTACTCCCAGTGCTGCCTCTCCCTCACCGGTGCCCGGCTGGACCCGGAGCGGGGGATGCTCCATGAGGGGGCCGGGGGCCTTGTCTATGACCTGATGGAGTCACTGAAACCCCGGATGGTGGATGAGGTGGTGTTCGGGATGGCGAGAGCAACCCTCTCTCCGGACGACTATGAATGCAGCGCCCCCCGCTGCCACCTCTCCGAGGGCACGGCGCACCGGCTGGTGCAGCAGCTGCATGCCTCCATCGGCAGGGACGAGATTGATGCATACGCAGGCAGGCTGCTGGAATCGGTGACCGGCCGGCATCCCTTCAGTGCGATGGTGTGACGGGACAGGGAGATCCCTGCCAGAGATCAGTGGCCCCCCGTCGTGAGGTGGAGCCATCGCGGAAGGGGTGGACCTTTCCGGGGAATGATCACTCCACCATGCGCCGGATCGAGAAGCTGGGATAGGACTGGGGTTCCCGGTCGGTGATGGAGAGGGAGCGGATCACGACCCTCGGGCATTCATGGAGGAGGGAGATGAACTTCTCGAGCAACGCCGGGTCCGCGCTGGCGCAGATCCGGACCCTGCCGTCCGGGAGGTTCATGACTTCCCCGGTGATCCCCAGGTGGGTGGCTATCTTCCGGGTGCAGGCCCGGAACCCGACGGACTGGACCCTTCCGGAGAC
>JAJRDF010000004.1 GCA_028678555.1 Methanomicrobiales archaeon | reverse complement strand
CCTTTTTCTTTCCCGCGGGGGGCGTTCCCAGGGATCGCCCCGCACCGGCACCCATCACTCCAGCAGCACGAGGCCGACGGTGTGGATATCGCCGTGGACGATCTTCCCGTACTCCAGGTCCTTGCACGGGATGGTGGAGAGGTCCCAGCCAACCTTTCCTGCCGTTGCAAAGACGTCCATCCCCACCGCCTCCATGGAGGGCCGGACCAGGTCCTTGTGCCGGCAGAGGCGCCGCACGGACTCGTCCACGATCCCCTCCATCTCCTCGGCCACGCAGTGCTCGTGCTCGCAGAAGATGCAGGGGTATGCCCCGAAGCCGAAGGCCTTGTAGAACCCGTCGTAGAAGGCCGTCTTCTCCAGGAGGTGCGTGGTGGTATGGCTCCAGAGGATCAGGTCCCGGAAGAACGGGTGGAAATCCACGGGGATCTCCTCGGGTTTCAGGTCCGGGTGGCCCGGGATGCCGTCAAAACGGATCAGGATCCCGGTGTCGTACTCGGCAACCATCCTCCGGGTCTCCGAAGGGGTGGGGGTGTAGGGGGGGCAGGAGAGGTGTTTCCCGTACCCCTTGCACCCGAACCGGCATTTGAACCGGACCCACTCGGCGACAACGATCTCCCCGGCCGGGATCCGGGCGACATGGGCGCCCTTCGCCGCCGCGAGCCGGGTCAGCTTCTCAATCTCCTCGTCCAGTGCGGGTCTCTTCGCCATACGGCCTCAGGAAGGGATGGTGCACCGGCTAGAAAAGGATTTCCGGGCGAGCCGGGTGGGACACCGGAGCCGGAGGGCCATAAACCCCTTACTCATGGGCCCGCATCTCCAGGATCCGCTCGACAATCCGCCGGGAACTGCAGATGGGATCGCCCTGATATTCGCCGATCCGGACCACCTGAGCCCGGATTCCCCGTTCTGCCAGCGCCGCGGCAAGGCGGGACTCCTCGAAGTGCTGGTTGAACCCCAGGGTGATGACGGCAGGCCTGATCTCCTGGATGGGCCGGAACATGTCCACCGGGTCCCCCAGCCGTGCATGGTCCACGATGCGGAGGGCCTGGACAACCCGCAGCCGCTGGTTCTCGGGGATGACGGGGGCAGGCTTGTGCCGGACGTTGGCGTCCCGGGCCACGATGACGTGGAGCTCGTCGCCCAGCTTCCGGGACTCCTCCAGGTAGTAGATATGCCCCGGGTGCAGCAGGTCAAAGGTGCCTGTCGCCACCACCCGCTTCACGGGACCACCTCCATCGGGAAGGGTGTCCCGTCGGCCGTGAAGCACCGCCAGCTCCTCCGGTCGTAGGGTGGCCCCAGGATCAGGTGGTACCGGCCGACGGTGGGAAAGAACCGGAGGTCGGCATTGGAGGGGAAGAGTACCCCGTTGGGGTGGGAGTGAGCAGATCCCGCGATGTGGGTGTCGAGCGGCATCAGCTCGAAGTGGAGGGAGGCGGACTCGGGGGTGCTCTCGAACGGCAGGAAGGTGAACTCCCGGATCACCCCGTCCTCCTCGCGGAGGACGGCCACGAACTCCCTGCCGTGGGAGGCATCCACCTCCCGTGCGGTGGCGAGCAGCCCCAGCAGGAGATCCTCTGCGATACCCCGGATCTTCATCCCCCGGTCATTGGACCGGGAAAGTGATGAAGGATTGGGTGGGGGCGGTTTCAACCATATCTGCCGATGGGGTTCTCGTGGTAAGATGCGGGAGGGGGCACGACCCCCCTCCCGGTCCCTCCCCCGATGAGGATGTCCCGCCACGTCAGTTATTGAGACCGGATGCATCTCCCGGTCCTGGAACACCGGCGGGGGGTGCCCATGCGGCGGGGGCGGTGAGCCCCCGAGAGCGTCTCATCAGTAGTCGGCAGATGGCTGACACTGATAGGGCTCGAGAAGAGTACTCCGCTGGGGTCGCGGCGGGGGCAGGGTTACGTCCTGTCTGTCAGGAAAAGAACACTGAGAATGATTCCACTCTAGAACTCCCCGTCCTGTTCGAAGGAGCGGCCGAACCGGATGGCAAGGCCGGCCCGGTACAGCTCCATCCCCAGGTACGCGGCATGGTCCAGCCGCGAAACCCTCCCCTCCGTGATCAGGGTGTGCATCACGTCCTGCCACCGCTTCCCACGGATGGCGGTGCCGTTGTGGACGGCCACGATCTCGTCCCCCTCGATCCCGATCCGGAAATTCCCGCAGGGGTCGTACTCGATCTCCCGGGGCATGGGAGACGCCGGTTCCTGCCGGGAATACGAGAGCGGCGGCTCCCTGCGGCGGCGCTTCTCCTTGAGGATCAGGAGGGAGATCCCCAGGTCCTTGGGGTACGGCCGATCGCCGAGAAGCGCCATCATCCCGGTGGCGCACCGCATCTCGCCCACCGACCCGTGCGTCTTGTCCGAGTGCTCGCTGGTGAAGATCACCGCGGCCCCCGCCTCCTTCGCGAGACCTGCCAGCACCGCATTGGCCCCGGGAGAGTCGGCATCCAGGAGCTCCACCACGTTCCCTGCGCCGAAGAAGAGGGGGTATCCCAGCTCCCCCGCCCCACGGACCGCTGCGAGGGATTCCAGGAGGCCGGATCCCACGGGCTGGAGGAGGGGGTCGGCGATCAGGCAGGAGATACCGGATGACCTGGCCGCGGCCAGGTTGGCGGAGAGCCCCGCGGTACCGGGGACGACCACGGCGGCTGCCCCGCTCTCTGCCACGCGGGTCCCCACGGCGGGGATGTTCCCGTCGTGCAGGGAGAGAACCAGGTCCGCACGGAACAGGGCGGCTCCGATCAGGGCCGGATCCTGGGTGTCCACCGAGATCGGTCCTTCCAGGTCCTGGATCTCCCGGAAACACCGTTCCACGTCTGCCGGCGTGGCATCGAACCCGAATCCCAGGTCCACGATATCGGCCCCCCGGGCGAAGAAGTCCTCCACCCGGGCCCTCAGGGCGGGTTCCCGGTGGGCATCCATGATCTCGGCGAGGACCTTGATCCGGGAGCCCCCGCCGATCTTCACCCCCCGGATCAGGATCTCGGGGTCCGCATCCGCTTCAAGGGTCGAGAGCCTGCGGGACGCCTCCTCGGCCTTGCGGGCAGCGAGAAAGTCATCTGCCGGCACCGTCCGCGAGAGGGTCACCCCGGGGAGGAGCGGGAGCACGAGGGAGAGATCCGCGGCGTGGCGGGGACCCCGGAAGACAGGGACACCGGTCTCGCGTTCCACTGCCTCAAAGGAGGCCGTGCACATGCCCGAGACCAGGACCATGCCGTACGACCCCTTCTTCACGAGGGCAAGGAGCTGGGAGGGGGTGAGGAACGACGCTATCTCCCCGGTGACCACCACGTCGGCATCATACCCTTCGGCAGCGGCACGGACGGTGGGGACGGTGGCGGTGCCGGTGGGGAGGAGGATTCGCATAGAGCTCCCTTAATATGCGGCAGAAGAAAAAAGGATCTCACATCATGCTCCGCTGCGATCTGCACGTCCACACGGACGCCTCCAGGGACGGCGAGAGCACCGTCGAGGAGATACTCAGGCGCGCCGAGGCCCACGGTCTCGATGCCATCGCCATCACGGACCACGACACGCTGGCAGGGGTGGCCCGGGCCCTGGGAACGGAGAGCCGGGTCCTGGTCATCCCCGGTATCGAGATCTCCACCCGGCAGGGACATCTCATCGCCCTCGGGGTCTCCCGTGCGATCCCCCCCGGCCTGGACGTGATGGAGACCATCGCCCTGGCCCGGGACCAGGGGGCCGTCACGATCCTGCCCCACCCCTACCACATGTGGCGCCACGGGGCGGCCCGGAGGGCCCAGAGGGCCCCGGGAGCGGTGGATGCCATCGAGGTCTTCAACAGCCGTTACATCGTGGGCTCTGCCAACCGGAAGGCAGCACGGGTGGCCCGCAGGTTCCGGAAGCCTGTCGTCGGCGGGAGTGATGCCCACAACGCCCGGTACGTGGGGTTCGGGTACACGCTGGTCGCCGCCGAACCCACGGTCCCGTCCATCCTTGCTGCCATCCGGGAAGGCCGCACCGCGGCCGGCGGCAGGATGACCCCGCTCCGGACCTATTCGCGCCAGTCCCTCCGGAGCGCCTGGAAGCGGGTGAGAAGGCGAATCCGGCGATGAGGCTGGCCCTCCGGCTCTCCTACCTGGGCGACCGGTTCCACGGGTCCCAGCAGCAAACAGAGGAGCGGACCGTGGAGGGCGAGGTGATCGCAGCCTGCCGGCGGCTGGAGCTCTTCAGCGACTGGAGGGAGGCACGGTTCTGCTTCGCCGGGCGGACGGACCGGGGAGTCCATGCCCGGGGCCAGGTCTGTGCCTTCGATACCCCTGTCCCGGACCGGGCGCAGGAGGCGCTCAGCCTCCAGCTCCCCCGGGACATCTGGTGCACCGGGATCGCCCGGGTCCCGGGGGAATTCCATCCCCGGCACGATGCCCGCTCCCGGACCTACCGCTACCTCTTTCCAGACCTGGACCTGGATACCGCCGCCATGGACCGGGCCGCCGGCTCTTTTGTGGGCCGGTTCGATTATTCGCGGTTCGGGCGGGTGGAAGGGAAAAACCCCGAACGGGTGGTCCTGGCGGCCCGGGTCTCTCGGGAGGAGGGCTTTCCCGTCTTCGAGGTAACGGCATGGTCCTTTCTCTGGCAGATGGTCCGTTCCATGGCCGGGGTGCTGGAAGCGGTGGGGAGGGGGGAGGCCGGCGGGGAACGGATCCGCGAACTGCTGGCCGAACCCTCCGGCCCTCGGGTGCCGCCCGCGCCGGCTGAGGGGCTGATCCTCTGGGACGTGGACTGCGGCATCACCTTCCAGGAGTTGGCCATCGATCACCGGAGCCGGGACTCCCTGGCCTTCCTATGGCGGCACCATGCCCTGATGGCCCGGATCTGCCGGGTCCTGCAGGAAAGGACCGCTGAACCTTAGATCAGGCCGCGGCCCTTCAGCCAGAGGTAGGTGCCCGGGCGATCGTGGAGATGCTTCAGGATGTAGTTGTGGGCATCCGCGTTCCGGTTCAGATCCCCCACCATGCGGTTGTATTCCGGCACCAGGCGGTTGTACCCGGCGATGTTCCCCGAACTCTTCGCCCGGTCCATCTCCGCGTCCTTTGCCCCCAGCTGCCGGTCCAGGGCAGCCGCCGCTTCCCGGGCGGTGAGCATCGCCGTGTGGATGGCCAGTGTCTGGCCGCAGGACCCGTACGGCAGGGTCCCGTTCCCGACGGGGATCACCAGGGGATCCGAAGTCAGCACCCTGATGGGGCCCTGGATCTCCTCCGGGGGTATCCCCACCAGGGAGAGGTTGGTGGCCTCCAGATACGCATACGAGGTGTTCCGGTAGCGGCAGTCACCGGCAGTTATTCCCACTGCCACGTGGTTCTCTGCCCCGAAGACCAGGAGGGAGACCTGGTACCCCTCCCGGGCCAGGAGACCGGCCAGGAGCAGGCTCTTGTCGTCGCAGTCCCCCGTGCGTTCCGCAAAGGTCTCCACCGGGAACCGCGGCGGTGCATCGTCCCCGTTGATCCGGTACGGCATCGACTGGACGGCAACCGCAAGGAGCTCCACGTACCGGTCACTGTCCAGATTCCTTTCAGCCCGTACCCTTCGGAACTCGGAGAGGGTATCACCATAGAATCCATCCTGGGCCGGGTCCGAGACGAAGGCCAGGTAGTACCCCGGAATCCAGTGTTCATCAGGCAGGTCCCGGACAATGGTGGCGTTCTTCACCGCCCGCTGGGCCCCGTAGAAGACAGGACCGCTGATAGGCACGGTGAGGGTCACGGTACTGCCCTCGAACGGGTACGTGAGAGTGACGGGGTGTGACGGGGCACCCTCAATGGGTGTGATGGACGGATAGACGACGTCCGGCCGGAAGGCGAAAAAACCCCCCAGGCACCCGGCCGCCAGGAAGACCGCGAGCATCACCACGGCCACTGCGAGGGCGGGGTTCCTCCCGATCAGGTCCGGGAGGATCGGGCGCCCCCGGGATGATGGACGCATGGATCAGATCTTGGCTCGCCGCCCCCATAAAGGACCGGCCCCCGGAGATAGCTATATCGGTGGGCCCGGAGAGATTCCCGTGCAGATCCGGCCGCAGGTCATGGCGGGCCAGGACAGCGGCGGGCCGGACACCGGAGGGACAGGGGGATGGATATCAGGGATATCCCGGGGGAGATGCGGTGGCAGGTCGCCACCCGCATGGTCTCCAGCTTCCCGGTGCTCTACGACGGGGCGTTCCGCGAGGCACTGGGGGACCGGTACGATGAACTGGAGTACAACGTCTGGATCGAGGCCGGGAAAGAGGCCCGGGGGGTGGCCGAGGGGTTCAGCCTTCCCACGGGCACCGCGAAGGAGATCGCCGAGTGCGTGCGCCTGGTGACAACCCTCTTCTTTGGTCCGGAGGTGAGGGAAGAGGTGCTGGACCTCTCCGGGACCCGCGCCGTCATTCTCACGAAGGGCTGCCCCTTCATGATGCGGGGGGCCGAGCTGGGGGGGAAGCCTGCCCACCTGTTCCCCAAGTGCATGGCCTTCTCCATGGCCGCCGTGGAGAGCCTGAATCCGAAGTACACCACCCGGTTCGTCCGGGCCATGTGCATGGGGGACTACCGGAACTGCGAGCTCACGATCCTCACGCAGGAAGAGGCCGAGAAAGAGGACAAGAAGATGTGAGGAAACGGCCGCACGGAACGGCGAGGCCGGGATCAGAAGGAGGAGCGGTTCCCGCATGCGGAACAGCGAGGGAGCTGTCGCCCTCTCCCGTCGCCCCTGCGGTTGCAGCCTTCGACTATGATGAGGCGTATATTCACTGACTTCTGGTGAGACGCTCCTGGGGGGCTCCGCCCCCCTGCCGCGTGGGCGTCCCCCCGCGGTTGATCCGGATGAATGCAGCTTCTGGGGGTTGCACCCAGTAACAATCCATCCTCTCGTCAGGGGGTGGGACCGGGAGGGGGGGAGGCTGGCCCCCCTCCCGTCAGAATGGAACCGGAAAGGAGGCATCAACACCCCACACGTTCAGGGAGCGGGGCCTCCTCACCCATCCCCGACGGGAATCGCACCGCCCTGCACCATCACGGGAGTGATCCCCAGCCGTGCCAGGGTGTCCCGGGTGGGCTGCCCCCCGCCATCCCACCCCCGGGCGGCATAGTATTCGTCCAGGAGCGGCTGCCGCTGCCAGACCCGGCCGCGGGCGGGCCCCGAGGTCACCGGCTCCTGCAGGAGCCGCGGGGGGAGCGTGTCATCCGCCTTCCCGATACCGGCCCGCAGGTTGAAGATCTTCTGCAGGTTCCAGCATCGTTCGCCGGCCAGGAGCAGGGATTCCTCTGTCACGGGAAGGGCGGTCGCCGCCGCTGCCATACGGGCATAGAGGGCCGGTGAGAAGATCCGGAAGGAGAACATGCAGATCCCCAGGGAGTCGATGGCCGCCGCCTGATCCTGCATCCGCTTCGTCCATTCCGCCTTGCCCTCCCGCGTGAATGGATCGAGTCGCACCGGGATCCCGAAGACCTCGGGGTACACCATGTTCCCGTACACGTGGCAGGCACCCCTCACCGAGGTCGCGTACTCCAGGCCCTGGCCCATCAGGCCCCGGGGGTCGTAACCGGGGATCTCCTGCCCCTTGACGCTGATGGAGAACTCCGGGTGGCCGTGCCGGAGGGCAAACCGGTACGATCCTTCAGCCATGGCGTCGCCGATCCCTTCCCGGTGCCCGATCTTCCGGACCAGGTCCACCACTGCCTCCCGGTCCCCGAACCGGATCCGCTCGGGGATGAGTCGCCGCTCCGAGAGCTCCATTGCACAGGCGATGGTCGCACCGGTGGAGACCGTGTCCAGGCCCAGCTCGTTGCAGAGGTGGTTGGCCCGGGCGATGGCCTCCAGGCTGGAGACCCCGCAGTCGGCCCCGAAGGCCCAGATGGTCTCGTACTCCGGGCCATGGATCGTCTCGTCCCCCACCCGCACCTCCCGGCCGCAGGCAATGGCGCAGGAGTGGCACCCCACCACCCGGTCCAGGATTGTCTCCGCCAGCTTCTCACCCGAGATCTGGTCGGCCTCCGAAAAGTGGGATTCCCGGTAGTTCCGGGTGGGAAACAGGTGGGCCTCGTTGATGACCCGTACCAGGTTGGCGGTCCCGAAGCGGTGCAGCGCCCCCTTCGAGATCCCGCTCCGATCCACGAGGGACCGCATCTCTTCCCGGACCTTCAGGAACTCCTCCGGGTCCGCAGGTTCCCGCCCCAGGTTCCCTTCCGCCGCCACGGCCTTCAGTCCCTTGGAGCCCATCACCGCGCCCAGGCCGCCGCGACCTGCCGCCCGGCCCAGGTCGTTCACAATGGCCGCCATCCGTGAGAGGCGCTCCCCTGCAGGCCCGATGCAGGCCACCCGGGCCTTCGGGCTGGCGATCTCCTCCCGGATGCCGGCCATGGCACCGGAGGTGGTCATCCCCCAGGAGGCCCCTGCATCCCGTATCTCCGCAGTGCCGTCATGGATCCAGAGAACCGAGGGCCGGGGGGCGCGGCCCTGGATCACCACGGCATCGAACCCTGCCTGCTTGAGCATGGGGCCGAAGAAGCCCCCGGAGTTGGACGAGGCCAGCGTACCCGAGAGGGGTGAGCGGGAGACCACGCTGTAGCGGGCCCCGAGGGGCATCCCCGAGCCGGTGAGGGGCCCGGCTGCCATGACGAGGATGTTTCCGGGTGCCAGCGCATCGGTCCGGGGATCCAGCAGGGAAGAGACGATGCCCACCCCCAGCCCCCTGCCGCCCAGGAAGAGGGATTTCCATTCCACCGGTAATTCGGAGGCGGTGCAGCTTCCCCTGGTGAGATCCACCCGGAGGATCCGGCCCATAAATCCCGGCACTGCCATGCGACGCGTACCTTGCCCGAAAACATGAATAAAGGTATCCCTGTCTCGCAGTTTCCGGTGCGATATCCCTTTATAGAGGGCGGATGGAGAGTTGAGGCAGATGCCGTCCGTCACGATCTACTCGACCCCCCAGTGCCCGTACTGCCGCATGGTGAAGGCGTTTTTCGACCGGAAAGGGATCCCGTACCGGGACATCAATGTGGCCGAGGACCGGAAGGCGGCGGAGGAGGTGGTCCGGATCTCGGGGCAGCTGGGGGTTCCGGTCACTGTTGTGGACGGCGAGGTGATCGTGGGCTTTGACGCGCAGCGGCTGAACGAGCTCTTCGGTGCCCCGAAGAGGGGGCCTGTCGCTGACGTGATGATCCTTGGGGCAGGCCCCGCCGGTCTCACGGCAGCCGTGTATACCGCCCGGAAGGGGCTCTCCACCCTGGTGATTGCCCAGAATATCGGTGGCCAGGCCCTGGAGTCCTGGGCCATCGAGAACTACATGGGGTTCCGGATGGTGAAGGGCGATGATCTCATGAAGAGGTTCGAGGAGCAGGTGCGGGAACTCCAGATCCAGCTGGAGCTGGATGGGGTCCTCTCCCTCGGGATGGCGGACGGCCTCTTTGTGGTGAAGACCGCGACCGAGCGGTCCTTCTCCGCCCGGAGCGTGATCATCGCCACGGGGAAGCACCCCCGTTCGCTCGGCGTCGCGGACGAGGAAAAGTTCATCGGCCGGGGCCTCTCCATCTGCTCCACCTGCGACGGCCCCCTCTTCCGCGGGAAGACGGTCGCCGTCGTGGGCGGGGGCAACTCCGCCCTGCAGACGGCCATAGAGATGAGCGGGATCGCACAGACCGTGTACCTGATCGTCCGGTCCACCCTCCGGTGCGATGACGCGTACCTGGAGATCTACCGGAAGAAGGAGAACATTGTCACCTTCACAAACGTCGAGGTCTCCCGGCTCATCGGCGAGAAGTTCCTGACGGGGATCGCGATCAAAGACCGGAAGACCGGCGAGGAGCGGGAGCTTGCACTGGACGGGCTCTTCGCCGAGATCGGCTGGCTCCCCAACACCGGCTTCCTGGACGATCTTGTCACCCTGAACCAGGAGAAGGAGGTCATCATCGATGTGAACTGTCACACGAACGTTCCCGGCATCTTCGCGGCCGGCGATGTCACGTCGGTGAAGGGGAAGCAGATCATCATCGCCGCCGGCGAGGGGGCCAAGGCGGCGCTGGAGGTCTACGAGTGGCTGGTGAAAGAGGGAGCGACGGGAGCGGCCCCCCCTGCCTGACCGGCATATTTTCATTCATCTTTACCACATGACGGGAGGGGGGCAGACCCCCCTCCCGGTCCCACCCGCCTGAGGATAGCCTCTTCCGTCACTTTTCGGCAGCTAGCGGTAACTGACGGACGCCCGATCCCACGCCGGAATTCGCCCCAATCCCCTCAACCGTGTTTGGAGATATCCCATACCCCACGGCTCAGCCTTATCCTCATCAGGGGAGGGCGACGGGAGGGGGGCAGAGCCCCCTCCCTGTCTCATCCGTTCTGAAAAACGTATAAGATACGGTGTAATACGGGGGGAGAGCGGCCTCACGCCTTCCCTTCGTCCTTTTTCCGGTACCCTTCGAGAAGCAGCGTGGTGACGTTCTTCACCGGCGTCTCCGAGAAGGTACCGATATGGAACTCACAGAAGGGGCAGCTGGAGATGACGCAGTCTGCGCCGGTCTTTTCTATCTCTTCGTCCCGCTTGAGTGCCAGCGCCCTGGAGACGTCCGGGGCACCGGACCGGGTCCCCCCGCCGGCCCCGCAGCATTTCACAACGGCCATCTCTTTCAGATCCGCCACCCGCCGGATCAGGGCCCGGGGCTGGTCCCGGATCCCCTGGCCCCGGAGCAGGTGACAGGGGTCGTGGTAGGTGACAGTGAGGGGGAGCCGGGCCGGTGGTTCGATCCCGATCTCGGTGAGGATCTCGTTCACGTCCTTCACGGTGAAAGGGGTGCGGTAATCGTTCTTCAGGGTGGAGCCGCATCCGGCGCACATCGTCATGACCGTATCGATCCCGCGGGAGGTGAAACACTCGATGTTTTTCCCCTGGAGCGTGGGCAGGTACTCCAGCTGGCCGGTGCGGATCAGGGGTGATCCGCAGCAGACCTGCTCGTGGGGGATGATGACCCGGACGCCGTTTCTCTTCAGCACCTCGATGGCATCCAGGGCCGTCTTCGGGAGGCGCAGGTTGTACATGCACCCCACGAAGAACCCGACGGTGGCCTTCACGGGCCCCGCCGGTTCGATCACCTCGTCCACCTGCTCAAGGAAGGATGTCTCAGTCCGGGGGACCGTCCGGCCGGTCTCCTTCACCAGCTGGACGATCTCCAGGTGCCTGGGGAGGGTGAGCCCCTCCCGGTTGGCCAGCGCACGGAGCTTCTCGATTGCCTTCCCCGGGATCTGGATATCCTTCGGGCAGACCTTCCAGCAGGCCTGGCACGTGGTGCAGGTGAAGAGGCCGGCCCGGATCGCCTCCGGGATCCGGCCACCGGAGTCACGGGGGTCCAGGGCGAGACGCATCCCCTGCCGCATGGCAGTGGGGCCGGCGAACTCCGCCACTTCCATGGCCGGGCAGACAGATACACAGGCCAGGCACTCGATACAGTCCCGCAGTGGCTTGATCGCCGCGATCTGCTCCTGAGCCGGGCACTCCGCCTGGCCTTTCGGGAGCAGCGGAGCGATCTGTGCGAGCGCCGGCTCCATCTCCACCACCAGATCCTTCCGGACCGGAAGGTTCAGCGGCTCCACGGTCATCCCGTCCCGGGCCTCGGTCATGCAGGCCAGCTTCGGCTCGCCATCCACACGGACGGCACATGAGCCGCACTGGCCGGTGCCGCAGCAGTACCGGTAGGAGAGGGTGGGATCCTCGGCATGGATCGCGTGGAGGACGTGGAGCACCCGGGCCCCTTCCTGCACCTCCACGTGGTAGGTGCGGAACTTCCCCTCCTTCTCCCTGGCCGGGTTCAAGCGGAAGACCCGCACCCCCATCTCCTTCACGGTTTCCCCCCCTTCATTTCGATCCCGGACCGGTGCTGAGAGAGATAGGTGTGGCCATAGGGTGAATTGGCCGCGTCGTGGGCCTGGGTGAGGTCGGTCCGGACGTGTGCCCCCCGGGACTCGGGACGCAGGAGCGCCGACTTCAGGACCAGCATGGCAGTGGTGCAGAGGTGGTGCACGGTCATGCACTCCGCCAGGTTCAGCTTCGACGCGGCATGGAGCTTCTTCCGGCCAAGTTTCTCCACTTCCGTGAGCGTCTGGGTGAGCTCAGGGCCGGTCCGGAAGACACCGGCCCCCTTCCACATGGCCAGCTGCACCTTCCGCTCCACCGAGACCGGGTTCACCATGCCGGAGAGGAGGCCCTCCAGCCGGCGCTCGATCAGGTCCAGCTGCCGCTGCTCGGGGTGCTGGCCCCGGGACGGGGCCCGACCCGCAGCCTCCCCCGCCCTCTTCCCGAAGACCTGGGTCTCTGCCAGGGAGTTCCCCCCCAGCCGGTTGGCCCCGTGGACCCCGCCTGCCACCTCACCGCAGGCGAAGAGGCAGCGGACCGTGGTCTGGCAGGAGGGGGTGATCCGGAGACCACCCATGAAGTGGTGGGCGGTGGGGGAGACCTCCATGGGTTCCTTCCGGATGTCCACGCCGAAGGCCAGGAACTGTTCCAGCATCACGGGGAGCCGCTCTTCGATCTGCTTCGCGGGGAGGTGCGTCACGTCCAGGTACACGCCGCCCCGGGGCGTGCCCCGCCCCTCCTGGATCTCCCTGGCGATGGCCCGGGCCACCACGTCCCGGGTGGAGAGCTCCATCCGCTCGGGATCGTACCGGGACATGAACCGCTCGCCCTTCGCATTCCGGAGGATCCCCCCCTCCCCCCTCACCGCCTCGGTGACCAGCCGGCCCCGGGCATCGTAGGGGTAGACCGCCCCGGTGGGGTGGAACTGCACCATCTCCATGTCGATCAGCTCGGCCCCCGCCCCGTACCCCAGCGAGTAGCCGTCACCGGTCCCGGTGGCCGAGTTCGTGGAGACATCGTAGACCCGGCTCCCTCCGCCGGTGGCCAGGATGGTGGAGTCGGCCTGGATCACCTCCAGTCTCCCGGTCCGGTCCAGGACCGCGGCACCCACGACGGCACCCTCCCGGGTCAGCAGGTCTGTGACCGTCACCTCCTGGAGCACCTCCACGTCGCTGGCCCGGAGCTGCTCGAGGAGCGTCATCATCATCTCGTGGCCGGTCCGGTCCCCGGCGTAACAGGTGCGGGGGAACCGCTGGCCGCCGAAGGAGCGCTGGGCCACCTGGCAGGTCTCGGTGACGTCAAAGACCGCCCCCCACCGGACCAGGTCCTGCAGGCGGTCCGGTGCCTCGTTCACCAGCACCTGGACCAGTTCCAGGTCGTTCAGATACGCCCCGCCCTTCAGCGTATCCTCCAGGTGGCCGACGCAGGAATCGGCCTCCCGGAGGGCTGCATTGTAGCCCCCCTCGGCCATGGGGGTGCAGCCCCCCTTCCCGGCCACCGACTTGGAGACAAGCAGCACGTCCCCGTACCGGACGGCCTCGAGGGCCGCCCGCACCCCGGCGCCGCCGCTCCCGATGACGAGGACATGGGCCTCGTGCGCGACGTCTGCACGCATCTTATTATAATCTGGGTGGTATAGTGAGATAAAAGAACTGTCAGGCGATGGGTGAGGGAGCATGCGGCTTCTCATGAAATTCGGTGGCACCTCTGTCGGTGATGGCCCGCGGATCCGGCGGGTGGTGGAGATCCTGGAACCTTTCCATGCGCAGGGGCATGAACTCGCGGTGGTTACCTCAGCCCTGTCCGGTGTCACGGGCCAGCTGATCGATATGGCCACGGAATCCGTCCGTGCGAAGGAGAAGCCGGCCATCGAGGAGTTCATCGAGAATCTGCGGACCAGGCACCGGGCAGCTCTCGAGACGGTCGCCCCGGATTATGTGGACGAGGTGGGGAGGATCCTGGATGCACGCCTGGCCGATCTCCAGGCCATGCTCTTCGGCCTCCACATCCTGAGGGAGCTCTCGCCACGCTCAAAGGATTACATCATCTCCTTCGGCGAGCGGCTCTCGGCACCGGTCGTCCGGGCGGCGCTGCGCCAGAAGGGGATCCCCTCACTGGTGCTGGACGGGTGCGAGGCAGGCCTCGTCACCACCGGGCAGCACGGGGACGCCATCGTCCTCCCCGAGAGCGATGCGAAGATCCGGAGCCGCATCCTCCCCCTCCTCCCGGACTCGGTGCCGGTGATCATGGGCTACATGGGCTGCACCCCCCAGGGGGTGGTGACCACCCTGGGCCGCAGCGGGTCCGATTACTCGGCAACGGTCATCGGAACCGCCATCGGTGCCGACGAGGTCTGGATCTGGACGGACGTGGACGGGATCATGACCACGGATCCCCGGCTGATCCGGGACGCCCGGGTGCTGCCCTCGGTCTCGTACCTGGAAGCCATGGAGCTCTCCTACTTCGGGGCCAGGGTGATGCACCCCCGTTCCATCGAGCCGGCGATGAGGAAGAACACACCCATCCGGGTCAAGAACTCCTTCAACCCCTCCCATCCCGGCACCTGCATCGTCAGGGAATCGAAGAGGGATCGGCGGGTGGTGAAAGCCCTCACCCACTTCACGGGGGTGGCGCTCGTCACCATCACGGGCGCACAGATGATCGGGAGGCCCGGCGTCGCACGGATGATCTTCACCGCCCTCGCAGAGAAGGAGATCAACATCATGATGATCTCCCAGGGGTCCTCGGAGGCCAACATCTCCCTCCTGGTGGACGCAACCCAGCTGGATCTCGCCGTGGCCGCCCTCTCCGACATGGTGAAACAGGGGATCGTCCGGGAGGTGACGTCCAACCCGGACGTGGCCGCCGTCGCGGTGGTGGGTGCCGGGATGGCAGGGACGCCGGGGATCTCCGGCAGGATTTTCACGGCGATGGGCCTCGCCGGCATCAACGTGATCATGATCTCCCAGGGGTCCTCGGAGGTGAACGTCTCCTTCGTGGTGAAGGAGAGCGACGGGCCGAAGGCCGTCCGGGTCCTCCACGACGAGTTCCGGCTCTCGGAGGAACCGGATGGGTAAGGAGACCTACCGGGCGTCCGGTGTGGACATCGATCTCGCCCGGGAGGCGATCCGGGCTCTCGTGGGGAAGATCACCTACCGGCGGAAGGGGGACATCCGCATGGCCGGCAGCGTGGGGCACTATGCAGGCCTCATGGAGTTCGGGGACCACGTCCTCGCCCTCACCACCGACGGCGTGGGCACGAAGATGCTGGTCGCCGACCAACTGAAGAACTGGCGGACCGTGGGGATCGACTGTATCGCCATGAACGTGAACGACCTCCTGGTCATGAACGTGGAGCCGGTGGCTTTCGTGGATTATATCGCCGCGGAACGCATCTCCGTCGAGACGATGCGGCAGATCGGGGAGGGACTCAACGAGGGGGCACGCCAGGCCAACGTGGATATCGTGGGCGGGGAGACGGCCCAGCTCCGGGACCTGGTCCACGGCCTGGACCTGGCCGGCACCTGCCTGGGGGTCCAGGAGAAGGCCCGGGTGGTCACCGGGGAGAAGATTGTCCCCGGCGACCGGATCATCGGCGTTCCTTCCAGCGGGATCCACAGTAACGGCCTCTCCCTGGCCCGCCGGATCGTGGAGTCCCATGCCTCGTACGATGAACGGCTCCCCGGCGGCAGGACGGCAGGGGAGGAGATGCTCGTGCCCACACGGATCTACCGTGAGGCGCTGGAGGTCTGCCGGTCCACCGAGGTCCACGGCATGTGCCACGTGACCGGGGGAGGGCTCCTCAACTTCACCCGCCTGACACCGCACGGGTTTTCCTTCACCCGGCCCCTGCCGGTCCCCCCCATCTTCTCCTGGCTCCAGGGGAAAGGGGACGTGGACCCGCTGGAGATGTACCGGACCTTCAACATGGGGATGGGCTATGCGTACGTGGTCCCGGAGACCTCGGTGAAGACGGTGCTCGGGCGGGTCCCGGGGGCTGCCGTCGTCGGCGAGATTGTCGGCGGATCCGGGGTCCGGGTGAAGGGCCTGGAGATCCGGTAGGAACCGTCCTTTTCTCAGGCACCGGCTGGCGGGAGCGGGATCTTCTCGGCCTTGTCCGAGACGATGGCCGAGTTGCCGCAGGGATCCTCGATGATCAGGGTGACAGGGAGCATCCCTTCCCGGACATCGCCGATCTTCTCCAGGAGCGCCACGGCATTCTCCCCCTCGGTCCCCTGGAGGCCGGGGAGGATCTGCTCCACCACCTGGATGACCCGGAGGAGGATCCCTTCCACGTTGGAGACAAAGGCCTCGCACGCGGGGCCGGGATCAATCCGCACCCCGAACTCCGGAATCTCGATGGTCCCCGAGGATCCCCGGACCACCCGTATGGAGAGATCATGGACGGAATCCACCCGGATCTGCCACCGGGCCGGTTCCCCGCCGGAAAGGAGCAGGGTATCGCAGTAGTGGAAGCCGCAGGGGCACGACGAGGAGATGATGAGAACGTCAGAAAAATGGGGGATGGTTTCTGTCTGGTATCGGTATTCGATATCGGAATCACACAGTG
>JAJRDF010000082.1 GCA_028678555.1 Methanomicrobiales archaeon | reverse complement strand
GGCCCGATCGTGGTTCCGGAGGGCTCGAGCACCGGCACCTCGGCCACCTCACCGTAATAGCGGGAGTCCTGGGCGTTCTGGGACCCCCTCACCGACAGGTCGTCACCTGCCACGATGACGACACCGGACCGGAGCCCCTGGGTGGTGGCGTTCACAAGTGTGTCAGCGCAGGCATTGAGGCCCACGTTCTTCAGGATCACCGCGGCCCTTCTCAGGGAGAGGGAGTCCCCCAGGGCGTACTCCAGCGCCACCTTCTCGTTCACGGTCAGCTCTGCCCCCACCGCTTCGGCAACCGAAGTTACCGGGTAGCCCGGCACCGTGTAGCACCGGTCCGCGCAGGCGCGGAGGGCCTGCGCCAGCGCCTCACCTCCCTTCATGTATCCCTCCCCGGCGTGAGATCGCAACCGGTGCATGCCGTGCACATCGTCCGGACCTTCCGGGTGTCCAGCCCTGCGTCCCGGAGGGCCTGCTCATGGATCTCCAGGAGCCGGAGGAGCCGGCCCGACGGGGGCCGGGGCCAGCCGGACAGCTCGGCTGCGGGTGAGAGAGGGCGCAGCACGGGGATCACACCGGCCTCTGTGAGGTCGGTGATGCACCGGGCCATCTCCTCATCCGTCTCCCCCAGGCCCACGATCACGTTGGAGCAGACGGCCCCCTCCCGGAAGAGATCCACCGACCGGCGGAGCGCCCGCCACATGTGGTCGTAGTCCAGGCCCGGGCACATCCGGGCGAAGAGGGCCGGGGTCGCTGCCTCCAGGTTCCACTTCACCTCTTCCACACCCAGGTCGTGGAGGAGGTCCGGGGTCCTCTCCGTCGGGTACACAGAGA
This sequence comes from Methanomicrobiales archaeon, assembly GCA_028678555.1. Taxonomy (GTDB): domain Archaea; phylum Halobacteriota; class Methanomicrobia; order Methanomicrobiales; family JACTUA01; genus JAJRCY01. Next base: position 5,850 of record JAJRDF010000082.1, on the reverse strand, counting down.
CGCCGACCGGTTTCCCCAGCGGGGCCACCTTCCGCACAACGTTCAGCACCTCCTTCTCCTCCCGCTCCACGGAATCCGCCACGCCTGACGTGAGGGAGATCACATCCACCCGGTCCAGCACGCCCTTCACCTTCTCCACCACCTCGTCAGGGCACTTCACCCGCCCGTGGAGACGCGGCACCGAGCAGTACCGGCAGGAGAAGATGCACCGCTCCGAGAGGGTGATGTAGGCCTGGCGGGGGCAGTGGAGCCCGGGAATCTCCAGCACTCCCCGGAGGGGTTCGCGGCCGGGCCTTCGGATCACGGCCTTACCCCCGCCTTCATGGTCCAGCACCAGCGTGGCCCGCGGGTCCACCGAGAGCCGCACCCGCCGGCCGCCCACCGAGAAGAAGACCGATCCCTCCCCCCCGGCGGTGGGACCGGCGGTGGAGCGGGAAAGGTACGGCCCGCATTCCTCACCCGAGAGGGCCACCCGGCCTTCAGCCAGCAGTTCCGCCTTCACCCGTTTCCATTCCATGGCTCCAGCGCCTCCTGGTAGCGGGTGAAGAAGGGGAGGGCCGCCACCGCCCCCATGAGTCCCCGCCCGTTCATGACCGCCTGCACGCTCCCGTCCAGCGCCACGGCGAGCTCCTCCGGCGACACTTGGCCCCGCTGGACCTTCCGGCCGAACGGGAGGAGGTGGGAGGGATCAAAGCCCCGGTAGACGGCCATCCCCGTCTCCTTCGAGAGGGTATACCGCGACAGCAGCTCCCGGTACCGGGCCACGAGGCCGGGCGGGTCCGACGTGGCAAACTCGCAGACAGTGGCCACGCAGTTCTTGGTACGGAAGGGCACCGGGAAGAGCTGCACGATCGTATGGGAAAGGTAGCGGCTCCGGTCGTCCTCGACAGCCCGGCTGATGTTGTGGGCCAGCGTCCAGGTAGCCCCTTCCTCCCGGGTGTCGGTGTCATCGATCCCGATGAGCAGCCGCTCCCTGCGGGGGAGCCAGACAGTGGAACCGGCCACCTTTCCCCCGCCGGAGGGATCGGTCTCGCACCGCACCACGCCCTTGGCCGTGGACCGGCAGACGGAAGCCCCCACGCCCCCTCCCCCCATGCCCAGGTAGGAGATGGCGATGGTCTCCGGCTCCACCGAGACGCCGCTGATCCCTGCGGGGAACGTGGAGCCCTGGAGAGGGAGATCCACGTTCCCCGGCCGGAGCAGGTAGCGCATGGTGGACCCCACCACCCGGGCAGACTCCACCAGGGGACTCTTAGTATAATGGTGCCGGGACCACATGGCCCCGCCCGTGCAGTCAAAGAACTCCACCAGCTCGACGCGGCGTCCCTCGGGATCGGACAGGGCCACGAGCTCCGGGTAGTGGATGATGTAGGGTTCGGCGATGGCAGGCATGGACGGTCCCGGTTTTTTGTTGCCGAAAATATCGTTAACGAAGTCTTCGGTATTAAAGATATGGGATGGCGATTCGGGGAAAGTCCGGTCCCGCTATCATGCAGGACTCCCCGGGGGGCTCCGCCTCCCCCGCGCCTCCTTCAGGTCAGAAATACCGATTTTGATTGGGACGCTCCTGGGGGGAACCTGCGGTTCCCCCCGCCGCGTGGGCGTCCCCCCTCCGCGTGAGGATAGCCGGCCATGTCGGTTACAGCAGGAGAGGCCGGCTCAGGCTATCCTCACGCGGGGGAGGGCCCGGGAGGGGGCCGGGCGTGGCAGCCCGGGTCCCCTCCCGACACCACGGCCGGAAACCAATGGAGGGGATGAAATGAGGTTAAACGGTGATTTGCAGTCATCCTGGCGTCCATACTTATTCATCCTCCGGAGCTGCATACTCCGGCAATGACCGGTGATCCCGAATTCCGGTACAAGCAGTGCCTGGTCCTCCGCTCTGACGTGAAGATGTCCTGCGGCAAGATGTGCGCCCAGGCCGGCCACGCCTCCATCGCCGCCTACGAGCGGTGCGACCGGGCGACCCGGGACCGGTGGCGGAACGAGGGGCAGAAGAAGGTGGTGCTGAAGGTGGCGGGGGAGCGGGCCCTCCACGAGCTGAAGGCCCTCGCCGAGGCGGCCGGGATCTCTGCAGCTCTCATCCAGGATGCCGGTCTCACCGAGATCCCCCCGGGCACCATCACGGCGCTCGGCCTGGGGCCTGCCCCCGTGGACCAGATGGACCGGATCACCGCAGGGCTCTCCCTCCTCTGAGGGTGCAGATGGAACCCGGGATCATGGCAGAGGAAACGGCGCCGGGCAGGCGGCTGGAATCGCCCTGGCCCCTAGAGAGGGAACTGGGCATGCGGTGGTACGGAACCGCAGACCCCGGTATCGGCGGGCACCTCCGGGAGACACCCGAGGACTTCGTGGTGGAGGAGGTCTCGCCTGCCCCCGGCACCGACGGCGATTACCTGGTCGTGCGCGTGACCAGGCGGAACTGGGAGCAGCAGCACCTGGTCCGGGAACTGGCCCGCCGACTGGGGATCTCCCACCGCAGGATCACGTGGGCAGGTACCAAGGACCGGCGCGCGGTCACCACCCAGCTGATCTCCCTGTACCGGGTCACGGAGGAACAGATCCGGAAGGTGTCCCTGCGGGACGTGACCCTGGAACCTGTCGGGAGGGCGCAGGAAGGCCTGGCCCTGGGGCAGCTCACGGGCAACCGGTTCGGGATCGCGATCCGTGGCTGCGATCCCCGGGACCTCCGGGAGCGGGTGGACCGGATCGCGGCAGAGGTGGCCGCCGGGATCCCGAACTACTACGGCATCCAGCGCTTTGGCGTGATCCGGCCCATTACCCACGCCGTCGGGGAGGCGATCCTCAGGGAGGAATGGGAGGAGGCAGTGATGATCTATGTCGCCCGTTCGTTCCCGCAGGAAAAGGAAGCGACCCGGGTGGCCCGCCAGGCGTTCCAGGAGGGGAGAGACGTGCGGCAGGCCCTCCGGGATTACCCTGTGCACCTGTCCTACGAGCGGGCGATCCTCCACCGCCTCCAGGAAAAGCCCGGTGATTTCCCGGGGGCCCTCCGGGTGCTGCCGCCCCGGCTCCTTTCCCTCTTTGTCTCGGCCTTCCAGTCCTGGCTCTTCAACGAGCTGCTCTCACGGAGGATGGATGCCGGAACGCCCGCCACGGAACCGGTCGCAGGCGACCTGATCCTCTTCCCCGACGGGAAACCCGACGTGGTCACCCCGGCCGGTCTCCCCGCTGCCCGGTTCCAGGTATCCCGGGGACGGGCTGAGACTGCCCTCTTCATCCCCGGGGATGACTTCCGGGCACACCCCGGCTACGATATGACACTCCCCGCGGACCTCCTGGGACGGCGGGGGATCAGCGCGGAATCCTTCCGGAAGGCATCCGCCTTCGTGGGAACCGCTTACGCCGGAACCGTCCGCAGGATGGCTCTCTCCCCTGCGGTGACAGCGAACACCGGCGATGATACGGTGCACCTGGCCTTCACCCTTTCAGGAGGGGAGTATGCCACCACCGTCTGCCGGGAATTTATGAAAGCAGATCCCCTTCAGATGATCTAGGGAGGGCAGCGAGGCGCCTCGCCCCGTCGATGGCGGTGTGCAGGTTCCCCAGCTCGTCCACGAGACCGTACCGGAGGGCATCCTCTCCCCGGAGGATCCGGCCGTCGTCGAAGAGGGAACGGGAGATGTTCCGGGACGCCGCGATGTCGGCGATGAGCCGCTCGGCGGACGCATCCACAATGTCCTGGGCATACGAGATCTCTTCCCCGGTGATGGGCCGGTAGGGGGAGGCCATGTCCTTCCGGGCACCGCTCTTCACCACGGTCACGTTCAGGCCCTCGTTCTCCAGCCAGCGGCTGATTTCGGTGAAGGTCCAGATCGTCCCGATCCCGGCAGTGAGGGTGTCAGGGTTGGCATAGATCCGGTCCCCGTGGGCACTGATGGCGTACGCCGCAGAGGTGGCCATGTCCCCCATGGAGATGACGACAGGTTTTTTCGTCTTCGCATACTCGATGTCGGTGATGATCTCCTGGGCAGCGGCCGGCGTGCCTCCGGGGCTGTCCACCCGGATCACGATGGCCTCCACCAGCGGATTGTCGGCGGCATTCCGGATCTGCCTTCCTGCATACTCGCTCCCGGTGGCACCATCGCCGAAGAAGTCACCGGTGTAGAGCTCACCCACCACGTAGACCACCGAGACCGAGGTCTCCTCCTTGTAGGAGAAAAAAGTCGCGAGCGCGATGAGGATGATCCCGAAGACCAGGATGATGACAATCCCGGTCCGGGCCTTCCGCCAGGCTTCGCGCCGCTCAGTTCTCCTGATCTGGTCATCAAGGAATCCCATGGTATCCCCTAGCCCCGGTACAGCACCCGGTACTCGGAGACCAGGTTCGTACCGCAGAGGTAGAAACGGGTCATCTCCAGCCGGATCATCTCTTCCTCGGACTCGATGTGCATCCCGCCGACAAGGGAAGGGGTGTCGGCACCCCCGACGATGAAGGGGAGGTGGATGAGCCGGATCTCGTCCACCAGCCGGTTCTGCAGCATGTGCCAGTTCAGCGTGGGCCCCCCTTCGATCATCATCCTCCGGACGCCGAAGTCCTTCCAGAGGATCTGCATGAGAAGGGGAAGGTCCACGTCCTTCTCCCCGGCCACCACCACGCTCACACCCCGGTCCCGGATGGCCTTCACCCGGTCCGGTGGGGCCCGCCCGCTCACCGCGATGACGGTGGGGGCATCCGGTTTCAGGACATTGGACTCCAGGGGGATATCGCCCCGGCTGTTGGGGATCACCCGCAGCGGGCTCTTCCCCGGCACCAGACGGACCGTCAGGAAGGAGTTGTCGATCTTGATGGTATGGGACCCCACCATGATGGCATCGCACCCGGCCCGGGTCTCATGGAGCAGGATCTCGGTCTCGTGAGCCATGTACTTCATCAGGATCTTGGAGGAGGCACCCTTACGGAGGGTCAGCTTCCCGTCTGCGGTTATCTCAGACATCATCAGCACATGGGGGCGGGGGGTCGTCGGATCCATACCGTTCCCTCAGATCTCCGGGGCGGGAAGGGAAGAAGATTTGGGTCACCCCGGAAGGGTTTTATAGGGTCCGGGGAGCTCTGTACTGGGATGAACATCACGGCGCTCCGGCCCAGGCTCATGCGCTACCTGGAGCCGGTCGCGAATCTCTGCGTCAGGGCAGGCCTCACCCCCAACCAGATCTCGGTGCTCTCCATCGGGTTCGCCGTCCTGTGCGCCATCCTCTTTCTGTACCAGCACTTTGTCCTGGGCGCCCTGGCCCTCTTCACAGCCGCTGTCCTGGACCTGGTGGACGGCTCCGTCGCCCGGAAGATGCAGAACGCCACCCGATTCGGCGCCGCCTTTGACTGGATCGCCGACAAGTACGTGGATGCCCTGGCGATCCTGGGGGCCGGGTTCTCGGGGATCGCCATCCTGACCCGGTTCTGGGCCGTTCCCCCTGCGGCTGACCTGGCGGTGGTGGCCCTTGCCGTCTTCGGGTCCATGATGAACACGTTCATCAAACCGGTGGTGTACGCCGAGGTGGGTTTCACCGAGCGGAAAGACGGGAAGATCGACGATCCGCTGGAGGGCATCGGGTTCTTCGGCAGACCGGAGACCATCATCGTGCTGCTCATCGGGGCTGTCACGGGGTTCCTCTGGCTTGCGATCCTCCTTATCGCCGTGTGCACGAACCTTTCGGCCATCCAGCGGATCGGGTACCTGCACGGCCGGCTGAAGTAACCGGGACCACTCCCTCCGTTCCCCCTTGAAAAAACCGGATTTCACCTCTGCCCTGAAGGGGAGAGGACCGCCTCCGGCGCTGTCACCATGATCGCCGGAAGGGTGGATGGGCGTTTCCCCGCCGAGCTTCCGGGAT
>JAJRDF010000081.1 GCA_028678555.1 Methanomicrobiales archaeon | reverse complement strand
CCTCCCGGCCCCTCCCCCGCGTGAGGATAGTCCCGCCACGTCAGTTCTCTGTCGCCGTAAGTGCTGCAATCCGGATCAACCGCGGGGGGACGCCCACGCGGCGGGGGGCGCCAGCCCCCCAGGAGCGTCTCACCAGTACTCCACGAATCGGATGAACCGGTCAGATATGAACAGAAAAAACTTCAGGGACGGCGGGGGACGGAGCTACCTGCGGGAGATCTTTACCGGATTCACAGGAGAAAAGGACAGCCCTCCTGATATTTCAGCGACCGGATCAGCCCTTCGAGACCTCGGCATAATAGTAGGCGCCGGTGGCCTTCTGCTCCCGGTCCAGGAAGGAGCCGGGTTTGTTGATCCGGGGCCTCCCGCTCCGGTCCCTCCGGAAGCTGACCCCCAGGGAACCCAGGAACCGGTTCATCCCCTCCTGCATGGGGAAGGGTCCCTTGGCATCGCCCCGGAGGCCGGGCTCGCCCGAGAAGACGATCAGGCCCTCGCTGAGGATATCGATCAGGTAGATATCGTGGTCAATGACGAGGACCCCCGCCTCCCTTCCCTGCGCATGGCTCCGGATGATCCGGGGAAGCTTCACCCTCTGCTCCACGTCCAGGTGGGCGCTGGGTTCATCCAGGATGTAGAGGTCAGCGTCCCGGGCCAGGCAGGCGGCGATGGCCACCCGCTGCTGTTCCCCGCCGGAGAGGGTGGAGGCGGGGGCCTGCAGGATGGGGTGCAGGGAGAGGGCCTGGATCACTTCATGCTGGAAGAACGAGGTGTCGAACCGGGTCGTGCACCGCCGCAGGATCTGCTCCACCGGTTCGTCCGGCATCTCCGCGATATACTGGGGCTTGTACGAGATCCGGACCGGTGTCTCAATCCTGCCCCCGTCCGGTGCCTCCTCGCCGGCCAGGAGCCGGGCAAAGGTGGACTTCCCGATCCCGTTGGCCCCCACCACGCCCAGGATTTCCCCACACCGGATCTCGCCGGGATGGATCCGGAGGGAGAAGTCCCCGTACCGCTTCGTGAGGGCCGGGATCGTGAGGAGCACTTTCCGATCGGCACCCTCCGCGTGGAGCCGCTGCTCGAAGACCACCGGGTGGTCCCGGAACCGGACATTCTCCTCTGCCAGGTATCCCTCCAGGTACTGGTTGATACCGACGCGGACGCCCTTCGGCTGGGTGATGATACCAAAGACACCCGGGGTTCCGTAGGCGATGTGGACGGTTTCGGCGAGCATATCCAGGATGGCCAGGTCGTGTTCCACGATCAGGAGGGGTCGTGTCAGCGCCACCTGCCTGATCAGCTCCGCCGCGGCCATCCGCTGGTAGATATCCAGGAACGGGGTGATTTCGTCCAGGAAATAGAAATCCGCCTCCCGGGCCAGGCATGCGGCGATGGCCACCCGCTGCAGTTCCCCGCCGGAGAGGGTCCCGATGGGGCGGGGGAGGAGGGGGCGCAGGGAGAGGACATCCAGGTACCGGTCCAGCATGGACCGCTCGTCCGTGGACGCCAGCAGTTCGCCGACGGTCCCCCGGAACCGCTTCGGGATGAAGTCAATATACTGGGGTTTTACCGAGGTCTTCAGGCGGTTCTCCGAGACCCGCTGGAGGTACATCTGCAGCTCGGTACCGGAGTACCGGGCCAGGATCTCTTTCCAGGGCACCTCCCGATTGAGCTCGCCCATGTTGGGCCGGAGCATCCCAGCAAGGATCTGGAGGGACGTGGACTTGCCGATGCCGTTCGGGCCCAGGAGGCCGGTGACCCTGCCCTCCACGGGGATCGGGAGTCCGTAGAGGGCAAAGGCGTTCACGCCGTACCGGTGGGTGGGTTCCCCCACCTCCTCCGGGAGGGAGACGATATCGATGGCCTCGAAGGGGCATTTCTTGATGCAGATACCGCACCCCACGCAGAGCTCCTCGGAGACCACCGCCTTCCCGTTCTCACCGATGACGACCGTCTCGTCGCCGGTCCGGACCCGGGGGCAGTAGAGGATGCACTCGGTGCCGCACTTCACGGGGTGGCACCGGTCCCTGTGGACAACAGCGATGCGCATGGGGGATCAGCCAGGGACCGAAGCCGAGAGGAGTACGGTCCATGAGATGAACCAGAGGGCACCTGTCATGAATCCCTGGAAAACCCAGTCCTTGGCAGTGAGGGCCGGGGAATCTGCCTTCAGGAGAGGGAAGAGGAACTTCTGGACCGCGATGGCGACGGCGAGCAGCAGGATGCCGGTGGAGGCAAAGGCCTCGATACCCTGGGCCTCTGAGGCCCCAGTGAGCAAGTAGGAAGCCACCCCGGCAACCAGTCCGAGAACGCAGGCCACCGTGGTCCGGGTGATCCGCTGGACATGGGCCACCTGCTTCTCCTCCCGCGTCAGCTTCCGTTTTGGCTGCGTTTCCTGCGGGGCGCTCATCTCATCGCTCATTTCCACACCAGTAGTCTATTTTTTGTGTGCTGGGGCCATATGTAGCTTGGGATTCCGATGGCAAACCTGCAGGGGATGGGCGGCGTGGACCTGCGGGCGGTGGCATGCGAGATGAGCACCCTCCTCCCCCTCTGGGTGGGGAAGGTGTACGGCTATGGCCAGGGGCTCTTTGCCATCCGCCTCCAGGGAGAGGAACACCGGAGGTTCCACCTGCTGGCAGAACCCGGCCGCAGGGTCCACCTGGTGGAACGGCTGCCTGAACCGCCGAAGAACCCTCCGTCCTTTGCCATGCTTCTGCGCAAGTACCTGGAGGGCGGGCGTGTGCTCGGGATCCGGCAGCTGGGCCTGGAACGCACGCTCTCCCTCACCATCGGGAAGAGGGAGACGGAATACCACCTCTTCGTGGAGATCTACGACGAGGGAAACCTGGTCCTCTGCGACCGGGATTACCGGATCATCCAGCCGCTCCGCACCCACCGGTTCCGGGAGCGGGAGGTGGTGCCCGGCGCCCTGTACCGGCACGAGGGGAAGGACTGTGCAGCCCTTCACGGGGAGGAGTTCAACGCCCTGCTCCGGAGCTCCGGAAAGGACCTGGTGCGGACCCTTGCGGTCGGGTGTATGCTGGGGGGAACGTATGCCGAGGAGGTCTGTGCCATGGCCGGGCTGGAGAAGCATGTCCCTGCGGCCGATGCCGATGCAGCGGCGGTACGGGAAGCCCTCACCGGGCTGATCCGGAGGGTGGAGGAGGCGCGGAGCCCGGCCATCACCCCGACCGGATGCTGGCCGTTCCCCCTGGCAGGAGAGGAGGTCCTCCAGGAATTTCCCTTGTACAGCAACGCCCTGGAAGCATACTTCGGAGCAGCCCCGGCGCCCGCCCCCGGAGAAGGTGAGGCCGTTCCCCGTGGTACCAGACGGGGGAAAGGGATCCGGGAACAGCAGGAGGAGACGATCCGGGCCTACCGGGAGAAGATCGCTGCGCTGGAGCAGGCCGTGTCGGACCTGCAGGAGCGTTCCCTGGAGATCGCATCGGCACAGGAGTGGTTCCGGGAAGCCCTCCGGCACCACTCATGGCAGGAGATCCAGCGGGATCTCCGTGATGGGAAGGTTCCCACTGCATCCCTGGTACGGGATGTCGATCCTGCGACAGGTGAGCTGGTCCTGGACCTTCGCGTCCCGGTACGGATCGGCGTCGATGCACCCCTGATCCACGCCGAAGGTACCTGCCACGATGAGATCAAGAGGCTCCGGCGGAAGATCCGGGGGGCAGAGGCGGCAATGGCAAAGGCCCTCCCGGAGAAGGAACGATCCCCCCCAGGGAAGGGGCGGGAGGGAGAGAAGGCCCGGTGGTACCACCGGTTCCGGTGGTTCGAAACGTCGGACGGAGCCCTGGTGGTGGGGGGACGGGATGCATCCCAGAACGAGGAGCTGGTGAAGCGGTACCTGGAAGGGGGCGACACCTTCGTACACGCGGATGTCCATGGCGGGAGTGTTGTCGTCGTGAAGGGCAGCACCCGCTGCATGGATGAAGTGGCCCGGTTCGCTGCCTCGTACTCGGGCGCCTGGAAGAGCGGGCACTTCACGGCGGACGTGTACGCGGCGGCCCCGGACCAGGTATCCAAGACACCCCGCTCGGGGGAATACGTGGGAAAGGGAGGGTTCATTGTCAGGGGGGAGCGAACGTGGTACAGGAACGTACCGCTGGGGATCGCCATCGGACTCCAGGATGAGCCATCCCTCCGGGTCATCGGGGGTCCCCCCTCCGCTGTCAGGGGCCGGGCCCGGATCCGGGTCACGCTGCAGCCGGGCCAGTTCGAATCCAACGACGTGGCCCGGAAGGTGGTGCGGATCCTGAAGGAACGGCTCGGTGATGACAGGGCAAGGGAAGCACGGGCCGTGCTCCGCACCGAGGCAGTGGCCGCCTTTGTCCCGGCCGGCGGGTCAGAGATCGGGGAGGATCATGAAGGCTGAGTACGGGGAGATGAAGGGGGAGTATGGCGAGATCCGGATCTTTGCCGAATCCGTGGATGATCTCTGGCATCTCTCCCACCTGGTCTCACCGGGCAACCTGGTCTTTTCCACCACGCTCCGCTCGGTGGACCTCCCCCCGGACCGGCTGAGGCCCGAGAAGGCAGAGAAACGGCCGGTGCGCCTGGGGCTCCGGGTGGAGGAGGTCTCCTTCCATCCGTTCACGGGTCGGCTGCGGATCTTCGGTGTCATCGAACACGGCCCGGACAGGACTGAGCACCACACGTTCAACCTGGAACCGGGCAACGAGATCTCGGTGATCCGGTCCTGGCGGAAGGTGGACCTGGACCGGATCGAACGGGCGGTGAAGGCGTCGGTGTCAGGACTCGTCCACGTGATCGCGGTGGAGGAAGGGGAGGCTGCCATCTTCCGTATCCGTCAGTACGGTCCTGAGCCCGTGGCCACCTTCTCTGCGGGGAGCGGGAAGGGCGAGGGAGCCACGCCACGGAGCGACCTCTTCGCCCGCGTGTGCGGCGTGGCTGAAGCCCTGACCGGGACCCTGGTCGTGGCCGGCCCGGGCTTTGTCAAGGACGAGATGGCCCGGTACCTGAAGGAGCACCTGCCGGAGGCCAGGAACCGGATCACGGTGGTGGAGACCCGGCGGGCCGGCCGGGGAGCGGTGGCAGACGTCATCGGCATGGGGGTGCTTGCCACCATCGCGGGTGACCTCCAGCTGAAGCACGAGGTCAGCCTGATGGAGGACCTCCTTGCCCGGATCGCGAAGGGAACCCCGGTTGCGTATGGCCGGAAGGAGGTGGAGGAGGCTGTCCGCATGGGGGCCGTGGAACACCTGCTGGTCTCCGACACCCTGCTGCGGGACCACCGGATCACGGATCTCATGGCACAGGCCGAGCGGACCCGGGCCGCCGTCACCGTCTTCAGCTCCGAGTTTGACCCGGGCCACCAGCTGGAGGGCCTCGGCGGCCTCGCGGCACTGCTCCGGTTCGCGATGAAATGACCGCCGTGGAATCGGATTCTATCCTTATTCAAACACGTACTGATGTGCTCCCGAATAGGAACCAGCCGGCGCACTGACAAAATGTCGTACTGCCGGGACGCTCCAGGGGGGACCTGCGGTCCCCCCGCCGCGTGGGCGCCCCCCGGAGTTGATCCGGATCTCAGATATTCGGTGGAGAACCGATGCAGTGGGCCATCCTCTTGTCGTCGGGGAGGGACCGGGAGGGGGCGGCTGCCCCCTCCCGCGGTAGATCCCTGGAACCGGGTGACGCAGCTTCCCCCCCCATGCCACGGTTTATCACCCCCGGTGTGCCACAATGCCGGTATGACAATCTCGGTGATCCCGGTGGAAGGTCTCCCCCTCATCAGGAAGGGGGACGACCTCCCCTCCCTGATCCATGCCCGGGTACCCCTCCTGGACGGGGATATCCTGAGCATGGCCCACACCGTCTACTCCAAGGCGCATGGCCACACCCGGGCCCTCCCCTCCATCACCCCCTCACCCCGGGCCATCCGGATCGCGGAGCAGGACGGGGAGGACCCCCGGTTTGTCCAGGCGGTGCTGGACGAGGCGCAGGAGGTGATCCTGGAGCACCCCTTCATCCTGTCGGTGATGAAGAACGGCCATATCGGTGTCCGGTCGGGCGTGGACCGGTCCAACATCGAGGACGGGATGGTAATCCTCCTCCCCCCCGATCCCATGGCCGCGGCTGAGGGTATCCGTGCCCGGATCCGGGAGGTGTCGGGGAGCAGCGTGGGCGTGATCATCACCGATACCGTGGGGAGATCCTTCCGGAGGGGCCAGACCGGCCATGCCATCGGCTGGGCCGGGATGACCGCAATCCGGGACTTCAGGAGCGATACGGACCTCTTCGGGCACGTGCTGAAGATCACCGAGGAGGCGGTCGTGGACGAGATCGCCGGGTTCGCCAACTTCGTGATGGGGGAGAGCCACCAGGGGACTCCCTCGGTGGTCTTCCGCAACTGTCCCCCCTGGAAGGGGCATGACCACCTCTTCTTCCGGCCGGAGGAGGACGTGATGAGGAAAGCCCTGTGCACCCTGCCCCGAGAGTTCATCTCCCGTGGCGACGACACCGACTGATACGGCATACTGACTCTCACAATTTTTGGCAGTGGTTCGTGAGGGAGCCCTGCCCCCTCGAGGGCCCTCACCCGGATGGATAGTCACTCCCGTTCGGTGTTCATCCTCCATGGGGGGATGCCCGCGCGGCGGGGGCGGTGTGCCCCCGGGAGGGTCCTACCAGCAAAAGGGTGTCAGGTGATCACCATGAAGGGAGGTC
>JAJRDF010000080.1 GCA_028678555.1 Methanomicrobiales archaeon | reverse complement strand
TCCATCTGGTCGCAGTAGCGCTCAACGCGGGGGAGGGGAATTCCTGAATAGTATTCCAGAGCCCGGACCATCGCTCTCTGGAACAGGATACCGCCACCAGATATAAGAAGGTACCTCTGCATGCCCCTGACCAGCAGCCTCACGTTTACCCGCGGCGATGGGATGCTGAGCATGTCCCGCTGGCCAGCCCGGGTGAAATGGAGGTTCCGATCTCCCCGGTACCCGCTCATCGCCCGGGAGGATCCACGGCTCAGGCAGCCCGCGGTTTCGCTCCCTCCAAGCGGAATGGCCCGCGCGGGCTCGACGATCCAGTACCTGGAAGATACCCTCCACTGGTTTCAGGTCCGGCACGGTGCCGCCCATGGCATAGCCGCTCCCCAGATAGGAGTTCCTGAGCGCATCATCATCGTCGAACGGGACGGGAGAGAGGTCCCCCTGGTGAACCCGGTAATCACCCGGGAAAGCACGGAATCCCGCCCTGTCTGGGAGCGGTGCATGTCCTTCCCCCATCTGGCCGTCTGTGTCAGGCGGCCGGTGAGCCTCTCCGTCCGGTTCGTGGGACGTGATGGTTCCCCGGACCTCTGGGAGGATCTGGATCCTGACCAGGCCTCAGTCGTCCGTCACGAGGTGGACCACCTGGACGGGATCCTGACACTGGACCGGGCAGAGGGCCCGGGGATGGTGGTGCCCCGGGACACCCTGAGGGACCTCTACCGGCCGGGGCACTGAACACTGAAAAAATCCGAGGGGGGAAACCGCGGGGGCAGGCCCTGTGCCTTCCCTCACTCGGCCCGCAGGGCCTCGATGGGGTCCAGGCTGGAGGCCTGCCAGGCAGGGTAGACTCCGGAGATGATGCAGATCCCGATACCGATGGCCATCGCAAAGGGGATGTACCACAGGCTCTGCCAGGTGAAGAAGAACTCCGTCGTCCCCACCATCCCCAGGACCACGATATAGCCGATGAGGAGGCTCGCCACCGCGCCGATCACGCCACCCACAATTCCCAGGATGCCTGCCTCGTAGAGGAACATCCGCCGAACATCATTCCTCTGGGTGCCGATGCTCCGGAGGATGCCGATCTCCCGCACACGTTCCGTCACCGACATCATCATCACATTGAAGATAGAAACGGCGGCCACCACCAGGGAGACGCCGGCGATGCCCATGACGAAGGTGGTGATCGTCCCCAGGACCGACGTGATGCTCTCCAGCATGCTGCTCGAGTCCTGGACGGTCACCTCATCGTCCCTGTCATTCAGCTCGGCGAGGATCTCCTCCTTCACCGTATCCACGTTGTCCACGTCGTCCAGAACGATGTTGACCTGCCGGTATTCCCCTTCCCCACCATAGATGCCGGTGTAGAGCTTCTCGCTTCCGACGATGGCCGAGTCCGTATTCAGGTCCATGGACATCCCCTTTTCCTTCAGGATGCCGACCACCCGCACCGTGGCGGTGGACCCCTCGTCCGAATCCCCGATCACCAGCTTGGAACCCGGCTCGAGGCCGAAACGTTCCGCGATCCGTGGACCGATCACAACCGTCGTGGTGCTCTTCGGATAATCCCCTTCCTCCAGTTCCAGCACCTCCGCGAAGATGTCAGGATCAAGGCCGTAGATGGTGGCCCTCCCCCACTGGTCGCTGGTCTCGATGCTGTCCGATTGTGAGTAGACATAATAGACCGTCCCGTAGGACCCGGCGATGTCCCTGATGTTCCGGAACTGGTCCTGGGTGATCATCTGTTCTTCCCGCGATTGTGATCCTCCACTCCCGCTGCCCGGGGGACCGCCACCCCCGCCGAATCCCATGAACCCGCCGCCCCCGGTGTAGGCCGTCACCACCAGGTTGTTGGCCATCTGGGAGAGTTCCCCCGTCACCGAGAGGGTCATGTTGGCACCCATCATTCCCATGGCGGCGATGGCCACGACACCGATGACGATGCCCAGGGCAGCGAGGACTGACCGGAGAAAGTGCAGCCGGACGCTCCGAACTGACAGCTGGAGGAGGATATCCTTCAGGATCATGCCACCCTCCCGTCCCGGATCGTGATGGTCCGCTCTGCGTACGCGGCGATATCGCGTTCATGCGTTACCATGATGATCGTGCGGCCCCTCCGGTTCAGTTGCGCCAGCACCTCCATGATCTGGATCCCGGTCTGCGAGTCCAGGTTTCCCGTCGGTTCGTCGCAGAGAAGGATCGCCGGGTCGTTCACGAGGGCCCGTGCGATGGCCACCCGCTGCTGCTGCCCCCCGGAGAGCTGGGGGGGCTTGTGGGCCGAGAGGGCCTCGTCGATCCCCAGCTGATCCAGGAGATGACGCACGTGGCCCGTGTCATCGTTCTTCCGGTGCTTCATCAGGTAGGGGTATTCCACGTTCTCGTAAGCGGTGAGGAGGGGGATCAGGTTGAATTTCTGGAAGATGTAGCCGATGGTGGTGAGACGGAGATCGGTCAGCTCCCGGTCATTCATGGCCCCCACTTCCCGTCCCGCGAGAGTGAGGGTACCCGACGTGGGAACGTCCAGGCACCCGATCTGGTTGAGGAGCGTGGACTTGCCTGATCCCGAGGGGCCCATGATGGCCACGAACTCCCCTTCGTTGATGGAGAGCGAGATTTTGTTGAGGGCTGTCACGTCGCCCGACTGGAGAGGGTAGACCTTAGTCACACGGTCAAGGGTGATGACCGGCCGCGACTTCGCCTGCATCCCCCCGCCTCACTTCCGGGATCGGCCGCTGAACCGGTTCCGGATCTTCCCCAGATATCCCTTCCGCCATGCGACAAGCGCAACGACAGCCACAAGGCCTATTAGGGCAATCTGCAGGAACGGGATCTGGGAAAATCCGGATCCGAAAGACCCGAACGGTCCCATCCGGTTGCGACTGCCAGTACTGCCCGGGGGACCTCCCTGGAAGCCCGGGTTGGATCCTGAGGTACGGGTTGCCGAGGAGTTCCCCCCCAGGCCTGCTCCACCGACAAGGGAGATAGTCGTGGTTTTCTCCAGGATCGTTCCCTCATCATCCCGGTACTCCACGATCAGGGGCACCGAGGACGTCCCCTGTGCCTGGAACGTCACCTCAAAGCTGGAGAAATCATCGGGTTCCAGCGCCCCAATCACATCGACCGGGTAAGGATCCACCGGTTTTGCCGGTGAGCCAACCGTGACCTGGATCGAGTAGGCGTCCTCCAGGCCGGCGTTGGTTACATCTCCCGTCACCTTGATCGCGCTGCTGGTCTGGGTGACCTCTATGTTATTCACCACAAGATCAGCCGCCATGCTCTTCCCCCCAACAGTGACCGGGAGGGAGAGCGTCGTAAAGTGGGCGTTCATCCCATTCCGGTAGGAGACATTGAAGATGACCTGGGTGTCTTCCGACGGTGTGATCTCGAAGGTGGCATTCTTCTCGGCATCCGGCTGGAGGGTGCCCAGGAATGCGGAGTTCTGGGTGGTCTTGAGATGATCCCCAGCAAGGGTGACCATGACCCCGCTCACGCTGGTCACCCGGGGATTGCCAAGAGAGAGGGAAATTGTATTCTTGCTGTCAGTCGCATACCGGTCCGGCGCGTCCAAGACCGAGACCTGGATATCGGTACAGTCCACCTTCAGCGGGAAGCTCTGCCGGAGGCTCCCCCCGGTGACAAAGTCAAGGTAGAATTCCGGGTAATAGATCCCGTCCGGAGCGTTCACCCTGACGGAATAGGTGAAGGACATGGAGTGCCCCGGCCCAAGGGTCCCGACCGTGTCGTAGATTTTATAGTTCGTCACCGTGATCCCGCTGGGGGCAAACAGCTTGGCCCGTCCGATGGATACGGCAGATTCACCGGTATTTTCTATCTCTACTGTTACCGTCCCCGTATCCCCGCGCATGAACACCTCAGGGCTGAGGGTGATGCCCGTCACGTCGATCAGTGATTCCGGTGTAGCTTCTGATGTGGTCGCGGCCCGTGCGGCCGGGACCAGAATGACCGCCATGGTCCAGACGACGATGGCGATTCCCAGTACCATGCGAGTCGGTTTCATGGTCTTTTTCCTGTCTCCTCCGAGGGGGGGCAAGATTCCCCGGATCCCCTGCGGGTATTCCTACTTGTGTAAAGTATGTTATACATTTTGTTATATAAAGATTACCAACAGTCACCAGATCAGGACATTTCGCGGGTGGGAAAGGCTTCCGCTCTCCCTGGTCTGACAGCCACCGGGGCAGGGGTGATGATACCGCCGTATCACCGCAGGGTCAGGTCCCTTCCGCCTGTTCCTCCCACAGGAAGATCTCCTCGATGGAGACCTTGAAGTGGCGGGCCATACGGAAGGCCAGTTCCAGGGAGGGATCGTATTTGCCTTTCTCGATGGCCAGGATCGTCTGGCGGGTCACACCCAGGGTATCGGCCAGCTGCTCCTGGGTGAGATCATGCATCGCCCGGAAGACCTTAACTCTGTTCTTCATCGGAGTCCCAGTCCCCGTACTTCCGTGCGTAGTAGATCCTGAACCCAACGTACAGGAGGATCATCAGGCCGAGGAGCACCAGCTGGACCACCGCGTACCGGCCGAGGAGATTGAAGGGCAGTCCCTCATCCGAACGCGGAGGCCGCATCGGCGGGCGGGGAAAACCGGGCGGCCCCAGGCCGATGATCGCCATCCCCAGGTTCACCGCAAAGAAGACCACCCAGAAGACCTGGAAGGTACGGAGCGCTGCTTTCTGGGTGATGAGCCCGGTCCGTTCATCCTCGATGATCTCCCCGACCCTGCTCCGGGCGACGTAGATCGCCACCACCCCGAGGATGAAGGCCACGGGGGAGAGGAGGGCGTTGTGGATCTCCACCGCCCACCAGAAGACCCCCACCTCCAGGAGGATGACGAGGCCGAGGATGAGATAGAAGGTGTTCCGCTTCATCGTTCACCGCTGTATAATATGCTATACATTTTGTATATAATAGATACCGTGCCCTTCCGCACTGTTTGCGGAGGGATTATCAGGGAGGTCAGGGCAGAACATGGTGGGTACAGGGGGGGTTACGGTGACATTCCGGTGCCGGATCTGCGGGGAGTGCTGCAGCCACCTGGGGCTGGTCCACTCCATCCGGGAGGACCACGGGAAATTCGAGTACTCGCTCGTAAACCGGTATTCGGGCGACGTGACCCGTGTCACCGTGGACCCGGACAAGATCCACCTTCTCCCTGACCGGAGCATCTTTGAGAGGGAACCGGAGGCGTGCCCGTTCCTCCGGGATGATCCGGCCCACGACCGGGTCTGCTGCATCGTGCATGCCACGCGCCCGGACATCTGCCGGGAGTTCCAGTGCTGGCGGCTCCTGATCCTGGACCGGCAGGGACGGCAGGCCGGGCGGGTGATGGGGAGCCGGCACCTGAGCGCTGAGGACTCCTCACTTGCGCGGTTCTGGGAGGAACGGATCGGGCCGATCTCAGAGGAGAGCGACGCAGCCTGGGACCTGTGCGTGGAACTGGTGCTCGGTGAGGCCGGATACCGGGTGATCAGGGGAGATCCCTGAGAACCGGCTCATTTATCAGCCGGTATCCCCATCGCTCTGCATGAGATCCGCGTTTGTCTTCCTGGTTGTTACAGGAATGCTGGCAGTAATTCTTGCGGCCGGCTGCACCGGTCCTGGCACCCGCCCCGAAGAAGGGTCGAAGATCACAGATCTTTCAGCCGCGCTCGACCGGTTCACGACCGGTGTGAACACCACCCTGCAGGGGATGGATGGCGCCCTCGCATCGTCAGCGGCGGACCTCGGCCGCACCGGCATCGCGGGTCCGGAAGCGAACGCCACGCTGGCACGGCTCACGGCCTCCCTGCCGCTCGCGCAGGATGCCGTTACGATCTCGGCGGAAGGCAGGATCGCGGCCGTGATGCCCGAGAAGTACTGGGGAGCGGTCGGGGTATATGTCGGGAACGAGAGCCACAACCGGCAGGCCCTGCAGGAGAAGAGGCCCCTCATGTCCCCGGTCTTTCCGGCAGCCGAGGGGTTCGACGCTGTCTCGATCCGGTGGCCGGTGAGGGATGAAACGGGGGTATACCTGGGACTGGTCTCGGTTCTGGTCGACCCGCAGCGGTTGCTTGCTGACCAGGCCGACCGCGAGCTCGCAGGCACCCCTTACACGGCCTGGGCGACCGACACCGACGGGCGCCTGATCTATGACCGCGATCCGGGCGATCTCGTCGGCCGTAATATGCTCACGGACCCGGTCTTCGCCAACTACCCCGAGCTGGTGGCGCTTGCCACGCGGGTAACGGTCGAACCTACGGGAAGCGGCACATACACGTTCACCCCGGGCGGCGGTGGTTCTCCTGTCAGGAAGGAAGCGGTCTGGGCAACAACCGGGCTCCACGGGACAGAATGGCGGCTCGTGGTGGCCCGCGAGGTCTAGAGGATTCCCACAGGTGTCAGGGAAGGAGGGCCGGGCACTTCCCTTACACCTATGATGATCAGCAACCGATTGAGGTGTATCGACACCCAGGTGAGAAGTATAGGGCCGGGCGATCAACGGAGGACACAATGGAACCCGGAAAAGATTCCCGGAACCGTGCCGCAATCCGGCCGGGAATGACGGTTGATATTGTCACCAAGAGTGAACAGCGGAGCGGCAGGACAGTGCGGGGTACCGTCCGGGAGATCCTGACAGGGTCCGGCTCCCACCCCCACGGGATCAAGGTCCGGCTCACGGATGGCCGGGTGGGCCGGGTGAAGACCATCGTGGAGCCGGGGAAGGAGAAGGAAGGGTGATCGGGTCGCCCCGGGACGCTCACCGGATGAGACTCG
>JAJRDF010000079.1 GCA_028678555.1 Methanomicrobiales archaeon | reverse complement strand
ACCCTCACCGGCGGGTATGCCCGGTACGAGGCCGGCACTCCGAATATCGCCGGAGGGATTGGCCTGGGCCGGGCCGTGGACTACCTCCAGGCCATCGGCATGGCAGAGGTGCAGGGCCACGAGGAACGGCTGACCCGGCAGATGCTGGACGGCCTCCGGGGGATCACGGGGGTCACGGTGTACGGGCCCGGGCCGGGCCCGGGCCGGATCGGGGTCGTCTCCTTCACTCTGGAGGGGCTGCACCCCCACGAGGTGGCCCATGCCCTCTCCGAGCGGGAGATCATGGTCCGGTCCGGCCACCACTGCTGCATGCCCTTCATGGACCAGCTGGGTCTTTCAGAGGGGACGGTACGGGCCAGCCTCCATGTCTACAGCAGCCGGGAGGACGTGGACCGGCTGGTGGAGGCATTGGGGGAGATCGCGGGGGGAATGTAGCGATGTACCGGGAACTGCCCTGTGTGAAGGTGGACGGTGCGTCGGCGAAGGAGGGGATCCATCCGGTGGTGGAGGAGGTGCCGGTGATGATCCTCGTGAACGGGCGCCACCTGGCCACCGCCATGATGTCACCCGTCCGGCTGGAGGAGTTCGTGGTGGGGCACCTCTTTACCGAGGGGATCATCCGCTCCCGGGACGCCATCGAGTCGGTGCAGGTGGAGAAGGGGACGATCCGGGTCCTGACCCGGGACCACCTCCGCCCCCTGGGCCCGAAGCGGACGATCCTCTCCGGCTGCGGGGGATCTGCGTCCTTCCTGGACCCGGCGAAGCTCCCGAAGATCACGTCGGATTACACGGTGGACACCCCGCGCATCGCTGAGGCAATGAAGGGGGTCCTGGACTCCGAGATTCACCGCCTCACCGGGGGTGTCCACGTCGTAGGCCTGGCATCGGACCGGGGGGTCCTCTGTGTGAGGGAGGATATCGGCCGCCACAATGCCATGGACCGTGCCATCGGCTACGGCCTGACGGAGGAGATCGACCTGGCCAGGACGTTCGTCGTCTCGTCGGGCCGGATCTCTTCAGAGATGGCACGGAAATGTCTCGTGGCCGGTATCCCCATCGTGGTCTCCCGCTCCGCGACGACAGTCCTCGCCGTGGAGCTCGCAGAGAAGAACGGCCTCACCATCTGTGCCTTTGCCCGGGGCAGCCGGATGAACGTGTACACCCACACGCACCGGATCCGGATCACCGGTGGCGGACCGGCCTGAAGGACCCCCCTTCCAGGAGCCGGCAGGCCTGGCAGAGATGATCGCTCGCCGGATCGCCGCAGCGTGCACAGGCCCCCAACGGGGCCGGGATCCCGCCCGCGGCCCCCCGGGCCAGCGTCCGCTGGCCCTGCACCACCCGTTCCAGGGTCCCCGGAAACCGCTGCTCCATGGCATTCAGCATCGCCCGGGCCTCGCCCCGGAGTGCCGTATGGCGGTACGGGCACTCGGGCATGGGGGAGAAGAGGCTGGCGATCACCCCGTACAGAGCCACCTCCTTCTCCGGAATCTCCCTCAGCGGTTTGAACCTGGGGAGGAAACCCCGCTGCCCCGGCTGCAGGGGATCCCGGAGAAGCCGGTCGCGGTCGCCCCGGAGCCAGTTCATCAGCACTGACTGTGCTTCGTCGTCCAGGTTGTGGCCGGTGGCGATGCAGTCCGCGCCCTCATCCCTGGCGAGGATGGTGAGGGCTTTTCTCCGCAGGATCCCGCAGAGAGAGCAGGCCCGGTGCTCCTGCCCCTCCACCACCCGGTCCAGCGTCCCGCCGAAGAGGTCAGCAAAGGATCCGGTGCGGTGGGGGACACCGAACCGCGCAGCGGTGGCTGTTGCGGCCCGGAGGGTCTCTTCCCGGTAGCCGGCAATCCCCTCATCCACCGTGATGGCCACCAGGTCCAGGCCCCCGGACTCCTGAGTGATTCCATGGAGGAGAGAGAGGAGGACCGTGCTGTCCTTGCCCCCGGAGAGGGCCACGGCAACGCGGCTGCCTCCGGGGGGCATCCCGTCGGCAGCCATGGTCTCCCGGACGCGACCCTCCACCTCCTCTGCCAGGTGACCGGCGCAGAGGTGCCGCCCGGTGGCCCGCTGGAGATACACCGCCTCCCGGCCGCAGCGGCTGCACCCGGTCCTGCTGCCGCCTGTCAGGTTCCCTCACCCCCCGTGGGAGATCCGGACCAGGCGGATCTCGTCGTCACCGGCCGCCACCGCATCCTCGGGAACCAGGGAGCCGTTCCGGGTGACGATCACCTCCACCGGGTTCACCCCCAGCAGGACCAGCACCTCCTCCACCGGGATCCCGTCCGCGTCCACCGTCCGGACAGACCCGTCAGGCAGCTCGACCCTCACAGATCCTCCGCCCCGTCGCTGTTCGGGCATTCCCCTGCCGCGGCACGCTCCACGATCTGTACCGCCGCCTCGTCCCCCAGGCGTTCGGCCACCCGCCAGAGGAAGATCTCCAGGAAATCCGGCGGCACGCATCCCAGGCTCTCCTCGCCGACAAGAACCAGGTCCGCCAGGTACCGGAGCTCTTCGTCGTTCAACCGTCCGATCCGCTCCCGGAAGTCCGCCTCGTCCCGGGCAAAGTGGTTGGCCACCGGGGGCAGGAGGGAGCGGAAGGGAACCCCGGATCCGGAGCAGACCAGGTCGGTGCACTCCGGGGCCAGCTTCGCAAGAATCTCCCGGTCCCTGTCATTCAGTTCCCGCGGCATGTCCGGGTACCGGATGGGGAGCCGGATGAGAAAATGGTGATGATGCCGGGGAAAAGGGTGCAGGGTTATCTCCTCTGCGTGCCCATGAGCCGGTGAGGAGTGGACGGTGCAGGGGAAGGGGGCTGCGGGGAGGAAGGAACAGAAGGATCTGGCAGACCGGATCCAGGCCCTGAAGGAGGAACGGGATGCGGTGATCCTGGCCCACAACTACCAGGTGCCGGAGGTCCAGGATCTGGCAGACATGGTGGGGGATTCCCTGGAGCTCTCCCGTGCCGCCGCCGAACGGGACGAGGCCGTCATTGTTTTCTGCGGTGTGGACTTCATGGCCGAGACCGCGGCGATCCTCTCGCCGGAGAAGACCGTCCTCCTCCCGGCCGCCGATGCCTGCTGCCCCATGGCAGAGATGGTGACGGCAGGCGAGGTGCAGGTGCTCAGGGAGCGGTATCCCGGCGCTGCCGTGGTCTGCTACGTGAATACGACGGCAGAGGTGAAGGCAGCCTCCGACATCTGCTGCACCTCCGCGAACGCCGTCCGGGTGGTCCAGTCCCTGGAGGAGGACCGGGTGATCTTTGTCCCGGACCGGAACCTGGCGCTCTACACGGCCAGGTTCACCGGGAAGGAGATCATCCCCTGGGAGGGTTTCTGCATCGTCCATGACCGGATCACGCCGGAGGAGGTTCAGGAGGCCCGGCACCGGTATCCCGGGGCAGAGGTGCTGGTGCACCCGGAGTGCCGGCCCGAAGTGATCGACCTGGCGGACCATGTCTTCTCCACATCAGGGATGGTCCGGCATGTCTGTGAGAGCGGGGGGGAGGCCTTCATCATCGGCACTGAGACGGGAATCCTGTACCCGATCCGGAAGCGGTGCCCCGGCAGGCGCTGTTTTCCCCTCTCCGCGAAGGCGATCTGCACCAACATGAAAAAGACCACACCGGAGAAGGTCCTCAAGGCCCTGGAGACCATGGATCCCCGGGTTACCGTTCCCGAAGAGGTGGCCCGGGGTGCCAGGGCTGCCATCGGACGGATGCTCTCCCTCCCGTGAGGGCAGGCAGCGGTCCTCCCGCCGGAAGCCCGGCAGGGATCAGTCAAAGAGGACGATTGCCTGTACCGGGCAGCAGCAGGCCGCTTCCCGGAGGCAGCATTCCATCTCAGACGGCACCTCCCCCTCCCCGGGCGCTCCGCCGATCCGGTTCGCTTCCCGCACCTGGCTCTTCCGGTCCTCCGGGTGCTGCTCCAGGTATTCGGGACAGAGGTTCCAGCACGCAGAGCAGATGACGCACCCGTCCCGGTAGATGGAAACGCGCACCCCGATCTCCCGGTTCCCCTGGGATGGCGCACGCGATAAAGGAATCCCGGCCGCCTGGCCGTTAAGAAGAGAGGGGGGAGGACTGTATCCCTGTCCGTGATTCCGGTCGTTACCCGGCTCTCCCGTGATCCGGGGTCTATTCGCCCACCGTGATCACGGTCACCGGGCAGGCCTCGGCCGCGTCCCGGACGCAGGCCTCGGCATCCTCCGGTACCTCGCCCTCGGCAGGGTTGCCGCCGGTACGGCAGTCCTCAATGATCTGGCTGAAGTGGTCGGCCGGGTTCTCCTCAAAGAACTCCGGGCAGAGATCCCAGCAGGAACCGCAGCTGGTGCAGTTCTCCCGGTCAATGGTTACCTTCACCATGGATATCCCGGAGAAAGGATGACCGTTCCCCCCACATAAACCCGTGGGATAGGACCCCGACGGCCTCAGGGGATCAGACTGCCGCACCCGTGAATTCCCCGAGGGTTCTCTGCCCCGTCCCCCGCTGCAGGTCAGCGAGGAGCGTGCTCTCCGAGAGGAACCGGTCCATGGGGAGGGCCAGCCGGCGGGAGAGGGCGGCGAGGGCCGATCCCAGGTCCTCGAACCCGGTCCCGGGCTGCAGCATCGCCTGGCGCACGTTCTCCCGCACGTTGAAGACTCCCAGCGGGACGTAGCCCTGGTAGGCCTCCCTGAGGATGATCGCCCCTGCCTGCCTCCCTTCCCGGGCCAGGGCCTCCAGGACCGCCATCCGGCAGGAGTAGAAGCAACCGCCGACGGACGAGTACTCCTTCTTCGGCCGGAACCCCTCGTGATCGGCAAAGAGGAGCTCTTCCTTCCCCATCACGTGGAGGAAGGCCTCCATCCACTCGTACTGCCAGGGGGTGGGGAGCAGGATCACGGCATAGGTGTTGTGAAGGCTGGAGAACTCGTGGACCCGCACGGTGTCCAGCAGGGGATGCTGCCGGACCCGGCTGAGCAGGTGGTCCCCGATGGCCGCGTCACAGGCAGTGATGGACCAGCGGGTGGGCACCAGGCGCCGGCGCTGGCCCACTCCCAGGGCACCCGCGGAGAGGGCCTTCTGGATGGAGGAGAAGGGAACCCCTTTCCCGTGGAGATCGATCATCGCCCCGGTGGCGGTGAGATCCGTGTCATGGAACGCCTGCTCCAGGTTCCGGTCCCATCGCACGTTCCCAATCTCGAACCGTTCCACCGGTGCACTGGGGCCGAACGGGGCATGGTCCTCCGAGAAGGAACACCCCTGAGGGATGTGTTCGAAGGCGGCCTCGCTCTCCACCGAACCGTCGGAGAGGGCAATATCCCGGAGGAGCTCTGCGTACCGGGACTCCCGGTCGTCCACCCGGACCCGGCGCTTTCCCCGGACCAGACCCATGCGGTACCCGATGATCTCTTCCTGGGTCTTTCTCCCCGGGATCCATTCTTCCGGGGTATCCATCACGCGGGTATCCCCATGGACCGGCGCCATCATGGGGCCGGCGTCCACTGCAGGGTAGTTCCAGGCGCCGATGAAGATCGACGGCGGGGTGGAACCCTCCATCTCCCGGCCCACGTCCACCGAGAACATGGGGAGGGTGGCAGTCAGCTGCCGGAGGTACTCGGCCTTGCCCGGTCCCATGGGGGTAGCGGTCGGTCCCGGGGCTTAAAGACCCGAGGTGCGCGGGGGGAAAGTGGCGGCCGGCACCGGGACCCCCACCGCAGTACAAAAAAGGAACCTTCATCTCTCCCGCGGGGGAGATGGTCTCCTGTTCAGGGAACTGCCGCATGGACCACCGCCCCCGCATCACCGAAGAGCCGGTCCTCTCCCGCTGGATGTCCCTCGAGATGGGCAGGATCAACCAGGGGATCGTGGAGGTTCGTAAGACCCTTGCCGAGCTCCTGCGGGAGGAGAGCCCCGCGTCTGTGACAAAGGGGGGGAAGGAGTACCGGTTCCGCCGGGAGATCCTCGTGGGGATGGGGAAGCGGCTTCCGGAGCCGCTCCACCGGCGACTCCGGATCCCCCTCCTCTTCCGGTTCGACCCGGACGTCGCGGACAGCTGTCTCCTCACCGATCCCGCGGCGGTGGAAGCGCTGAAGGAGCTGGGGGAGATCGGGCCCCTGCGGCAGCTCCATGACGGGAGACTCTGGGTGGGGAGGGCGATCGTCTACTCCCTGATCCGAAAGTACCCGACGGTGATCCAGATGGTCATGGGGTGAGCGAGGGTGGGCAGGAAGGGCGTACGGGAGCGGAGGAGACGGATCTGCGGCTACTGCGGCCAGGAGAGCGTGGATGAGTACGGGGACGAGGAATGGCAGGCCCAGGGGTTCCAGTGCGAGGAGTGCGCCATCGCGGAGCTGGCCGACGGGACGATTGAGGAGTGATCCGGGTTTCGGCCCTCCGGGCCCCCACTTCCGACGAACCCTGGATAGCTTCCAATCCCTTCGGAGTCAACGATCCCCTTATGGGCTCCCCGGCCGACTTCCGTCTATGCAACCGACACCTACTCTCACCGGTCTCCTTGCGGTCGGCTTCCTTGTGGCAGGTCTCCTCATGACCGGCTGCACCTCCTCCGCCGTATATGATGAGTCCAGTAACGGGCAGACGATTTCCGTGGCAAAGGACAGCCTGGTGACCATCCGGTTGAAGGAGAACCCGACCACCGGGTACAGCTGGCAGGTACAAGTCACCGAAGGGCTCTCGATCGTTCATGATGAGTACATCCCGGATAAGGTCCCCGCCGGCATGGTGGGATCAGGCGGCACCCATAGCTGGACGGTCCAGCCCCAGGATGCCGGTACGTTTACCTTCAGCGCGATCTACATGCAGCCCTGGAT
>JAJRDF010000003.1 GCA_028678555.1 Methanomicrobiales archaeon | reverse complement strand
ACCGGTGCCCAGGGACCTCAGGGTGATGCAGGACCTCAGGGACTTCCGGGTGAAACCGGAGCCACAGGTGCGACCGGTGCCCAGGGACCTCAGGGTGATGCAGGACCTCAGGGCGAGAAAGGCGACAAGGGTGACACCGGCGACGTTG
Source organism: Methanomicrobiales archaeon (assembly GCA_028678555.1). Classification (GTDB taxonomy): domain Archaea; phylum Halobacteriota; class Methanomicrobia; order Methanomicrobiales; family JACTUA01; genus JAJRCY01. The sequence continues at coordinate 16,793 of JAJRDF010000003.1, read as the reverse complement.
GGCCCATGGGACCTATTGGACCTCAGGGACTGCAAGGGCTCATAGGACCTCAGGGCGAACAGGGACTCCAGGGCGAGACCGGACCTCAGGGACTTATCGGTCCCCAGGGTAACCAGGGACTCCAGGGTGAGCAGGGTGACCAGGGACCCATCGGACCTGCCGGACCCCAGGGACAGCCGGGAGAACAGGGACTCCAGGGACCTCAGGGTCTCCAGGGCGAACAGGGACCGCCTGGGCCGACCAACCTCTATGCCATCAGAAAACAGGCGGGGGTGGGATACCAAGCATGTTGCCAGCCCGGAGGAACCCTCATTTGGTTCACACAAGGTCTCTACCCGAAACAGGGAGAATGTTTCGGGTGTCTGACCTCCGGCATCACCAGCTGTTCGGGTTACGGCATGTGCGCGGTATTCTGACCCTAATTCAATCCTTTTTTTCGTAACCGACCGCAACAACGTATTCTGCCCTTTCTTTCTACTCTAGACAATACCGGGAGTACCATGTTCCTTCCGTATCCGGGCATGACAGGCTGAAATGCATGATCGCGAGTTCCGCTCCATGTAATCGATAGGGTACCATCTCCCCTCTCTCAGCACCCCAACCTTATCATCCCGGAACATCCCATGCTCACCGGGAACAGCCAGTGCTCGCCATCGCTGCCCTCGCCCTCATCCTGGCCTTCGCCTTCACCTTCACGAACGGGTTCCAGAATGCCGGCGCCATGGCCGCCACCTTCATCACCTCCCGGTCGGCATCCCCCCGGCAGGGGATCGCCGTCGTCTCACTGATGGGGTTTGCCGGGGCACTCCTGGGGGGGACTGCCGTGGCCCTCACCGTTGCCACGCTCCTCACGCTTCCCCCCGAGGACCTGCTGGTCTGGATCGTGCTCCTGGCCCTCCTCTCCGCGGCCATCTGGAACCTGCTGACCTTGCGGTACGGCATGCCTGCCTCCTCCACGCACAGCCTGATCGGCGGCCTCATCGGGGCAGCGGTCGCCTCGGCCGGTATCTCGAGCATCGACTGGGGGGTGGAGGAGCTGCTCTCCACGGACCCCCACCTGGCAGGGGTGGTGAAGGTGGTGTTCTTCCTGGTGGTCACGGTCCTCATCGGCTTTGCCGGGGGGTACGCCCTGCGGGCCACCACCCGGCTCCTGCTCCGGAACGCCCCCCGGAGGGCCAACCGGACCATCGTGGGCGTGAACTGGGTGGCGGCGGCGGCCATGGCATTCACCAGCGGGTCCAACGACGCCCAGAAGCAGATGGGGGTCATCGCGCTGATCCTCTATGCCGCCGGGCTCTCCGCCGACCTGGCGGTGCCCCCGTGGGCCAGGTTCGGGTGCGCCGCCCTGCTCGCCCTGGGTACACTCGGCGGGGGCTGGCGGGTCATGGCCACCCTGGGGCGGAGGATCTTCCGGATCCTGCCCGTCCACTCCCTGGACTCGCAGGTCTCCTCGGGGGCCATCATCGCCTTCGCCACCCTGGCGGGAGCACCCGTCTCCACGACGCAGGTGATCTCGACCTCGGTGATCGGGGTGGGGGCGGCGGAGAACCCCCTGAAGATGAGGTGGCTCGTCGGAACCCAGATACTCGCCACCATGTTCATCACGATCCCTGCCACTGCATGTCTCGCAGCGCTCCTGCACCTGGCACTGGGCCCCATCATGGGATTCTAGAGGGAACCATGTCACAGAAGAAGAGAATCAAAACACCGCGGAAGGTGGTGGAGATGATAGACGCGATCTTCCCCACCCGGTACGACTTTGAGGAGATGCTCTCAGAGCAGGCGGAACGGACCCTGGAGGGGGTCAGGCTCTTCGTTGACTGGCTGGACCACCATGCCGGGGAGGAGCCTTCAGCCCTGGGCCGGATTGAATCGGACGTGGATGCCTTCCGGTATTCCCTGGAGGAGAAACTGGGGGACAGCTTCTCCACCCCCTTCGACCGGCAGGACATCTACAGCCTCTCCCGTCAGATGGACTACATCCTGGGCTTCTCCCTCGCGACAGCACGGGAGATGCACCTCTTCCAGGTGACGCCGGACCGCCCCATCCGGGAGATGGCGGGGGCGCTCCTCGTCGGTACCGGCCACGTGGCCGCCGGTGTCAGGGCCATCGGCACGGATCAGAAGAAGGTGCGGGAGGCCATCCGGGAGGCGAGAAGAACCATCCATACCGTCGGTGACACCTACATGCTGGGCATGAAGGAGCTCCTGGAATCCCCCATCACGGCAGACATGCTGAAGCGCAGGGAGGTGTACCACCACCTCTGGGATGCCGGGGGGGCCCTCCAGTCCACGGTGGACATCCTGCACAAGGCGGCGGTGGGGATCGATCTCGGCGGGGACTGAAACGGCGGGATCACGCCTGCCTCTCGGGAACCGCCGTCTGGCGGTCCTTCCAGGAGATCGTAAGGGTACGCTGTGCCAGGGAAGCACCGGTCCCGGGGTCGATGACCGTGAGGGTGATGACCACCTCTGGCGGGTCCCCCTCCGGGAGCAGGGGCTCATGGGACCAGTATACCGCCTCCGGTCCCTGCAGGGTCACGGGCCCCAGCGGGACCACCCGGTAGGCCGGCGGTGACCAGGAGAGGAAATGCCCGAAGGATGTTTCCCACCGGTACTCCCCTCCCGGAGGGAGAATCCCCGACGTGTTCCTGGCGATGAGCCGGATCCCCGGGGTGGATGACATCATGAGGCTATACTCCGGGGGTTCCGCCGTGATCGCCATCTCGAGAGGATCGGAGCTGCCGGTTCCGGGGGCCGGGGAAGCCTCCGGCCCCGTAGTCCCGCGTGAGAGCGGGGCGCTGCACCCTGCCACCACCATCCCGGCCAGGAGGGCCAGGAAGACTGCCTGCCACCGAAAGTCCATGTGACCATGTGGAAGAGGAGGTGAATAAAGCCCTTCCCATGGCCCGGGGGTGCAGGGTTCATTGGCTGATGCGGCGAACTGAACCTCCATGGAACCTGCACCGGGCCTTTCAGCAGCCTGCACCCGCCTCTCCGCTGCGTGCGGCATGGCTGCCCCCCTCACCTTTTTCGGAACCGTGCTGGTCCTGGGATTCCTGCGGCCTGACTACAGCCACACGACACAGCTGATGAGCGAGCTGGGCATTCCGGGATCCCCGTATGCGGTTGTCATGGATCTCATCGGACTGGCCCTGACAGGCGTCCTCCTCATCCTCTTCACGCCGGCCATCCACGCGGCGCTGGGAAATGAGCGGGGCGGCACGGCAGGAGCCCTCCTTGTGGCGGTGGTCGGTATCATGTTCATCGGCATGGCGTTCCTTCCCTGTGATACCGGGTGCGTGGCAGAGACCACTGCCGGGCATCTCCACCTGCTCCTGGGAATGGCCGGAATCCTCGTCACGGCGGCTTCCGCCTTTCTCCTGGCGTACGCCATGAGGGAGGACGGCGACTGGCGTGGCTACTGGCAGTATTCCCTTGCCACCGGGGCCCTCCTGTTCCTGCTGATCCTGGCATCCCCGTCCATCTCCGGGGCCCCGGGTGTGGTCCAGCGGACGATTGCCGGCGTGGCATTTCTCTGGACCGAAGTCGTGGCGGTTCGGCTGTACCGGGGTGCCGGGAAGCTGTCCCCTCTAAGCAGTGGATAGGCGCGGGACCACATCCACGGTGGTCCACGAATATCATGACCGAGGAGGAGCCCGGGCATTCCCGGCAGGAGGGGCCAGCCCCTCCCGGTCCCTCCCCCCGTGAGGATAGACCGCCACGTTGGTGTGCGGGATGGGATGGATCATCAGTTCCCAAGACACCGGCGGGGGGTGCCCACGCGGCGGGGGCGGTGAGCCCCCGAGAGCGTCTCACCGGTACGCATGATATCGAGTATTAACCGAATGGTGGAGATCAACAGAATCCGCTGCGGGTATAGAGGCGGGGACACGGTCCCGTGAAACATGAGAACAGGCATTATCTTTATCAGCCATGCCATGGTGGATTCTTCCATGGCAGTCAGAGGCGATCCTCATGCGGCCCCGGAGGGGGAAGGGGGGAAGACCGGGCTCCAGCACGCGGTCTGGACAGGGAGCATCTCCCTGGGGCTGGTCCGTGTACCGGTGAAGATGGTGACCATGACCCGCGACAGGGGCATCCATTTCCGTATGATCCACCGTGAATGCGGAACCCCCATCCACTACCGACAATTCTGCGAGGAGGGGAAGGAGGTACCTGACGAGGAGATCGTATACGGGTACGAGATCGGCAGGAACTCCTACGTGACCCTGGAGAAGTCCGAGATCCGGGAGGCCCGCCCCGAGACCAGTGACACGATCCGGCTGGAAGCGTTCGTCCGGAAGGAGGAGGCGGACCCGCACTATTTCCTGAGGACCTACCTGCTCATCCCAGACGGAGCGCCGGATGCCTACGCCCTCCTGCGCGCCGTCATGAAGAACGAGGGGCAGGCGGCGGTGGGGAGGATCTCCATGTTCCAGAAGGAATATCCGATCCTGGTCCACGTGTACCGGAATGTGCTGGCGGCCACGACCCTGCGGTACGCGGATGAGATCCTGGATCCGTCCAAGGCCCCGGCTCTCCAGAAGCTCCCCGAGCCTTCCGACAAGGAGGTGGAGCTGGCCACCTTCATCCTGCAGAAGATGGCCGGCCAGTTTGACCTGACGATCTTCGAGGACGCCTACCAGAAACGCCTGGAGCAGGTGATCAGCGCCCGGAAGGAAGGGAGGATCCTGAAGCTGGAGCCACGGGAGGCGGCGCCGGAGAAGCGGGACCTCATGCAGGCGCTCCGCCAGACTGCAGAGGCGATGGGGCACTGATCCGGAGCACAGGAAATTACTGAGAGGGAGGGAAGAAACCTGCAGAGACCCGGGTATCGTACGGGATCCGCCCGCATCCCCGCAGAAGCTGAGGTTTCCGGGAGGAGATGGTGAACCCCCTCCTGGAGAGCCTCCCACCTGGGGAGCGGGATCGGCTGGGAGCATCGCTGCAACCCGACTGGGTGGAGCCGATGCTCGCCACCCTCTCCCGCGGGCGATCCTTCGGCCAGGGCTGGATCTTCGAGCGGAAGCTGGACGGGGAACGCTGCCTGGTCTTCCGGCGGGGGGATAAGGTCCGGCTCCTCTCCCGCACCCGCCACCTCCTGAACGACACCTACCCGGAACTGGAGGAAGCCCTCCTGGCCCAGCCCTCCAGGGACTTCGTTGCTGACGGGGAGATCGTGGCCTTCATCGGGAGGAATACCAGTTTCTCCCGGCTCCAGGCACGCCTCGGGATCTACGACCGGGAAGAGGCCCGGAGAATCGGCGTTCCTGTTTTCCTCTGTCTTTTCGACCTGCTGTACCTGGACGGGTATGACCTCACCCGACTTCTCCTGCGCACCCGGAAAGCGATCCTCGCGAAGGCCTTGTCCTATCGGGATCCCCTCCGGTTCAATCCCCACACGGACGGGGGATGGGAGGCATTCTACGGGAACGCCTGCAGGAACGGCTGGGAGGGGGTGGTGGCCAAGCGGGCGTCAGGGCCGTACGTCCATGGACGATCCACGGACTGGCTGAAGCTGAAGTGTGTGAACCGGCAGGAGTTTATCATCGGGGGGTACACCGAACCCCAAGGAGGCCGGACGGGGTTTGGTGCGCTCCTCCTGGGATACCACGAGGATGAGGTCCTCCTGTACGCCGGGAAAGTGGGGACCGGTTTCGATGAGCAGATGCTTCTGGACCTGGCCGGGGAACTGGCCCGGCGGGAGACCGGAACCTCCCCCTTTGCCGACAGGAGGACGCGGGAGAGGGGTGAGCACTGGGTCACTCCTGATCTCGTCTGCGAGGTGGCCTTCGCCGAGTGGACCCCGGACCACCGGCTCCGGCAGCCCCGGTTCGTGGGGATGCGGCGGGACAAGGCGGCGGCGGACGTGGTCAGGGAGGTGCCGGGATGAGAAAGGATGTGGTCCTGCACACCGTCGGGGGCCGGGAGGTGGAGGTCTCGCACGAGGGGAAGGTCTTCTTCCCGGAGTCAGGGATTACGAAGGGGGATGTCATCCGGTATTACGAGCAGATCGCTCCAATGATCCTGCCCCACCTTGAGGGGAGGCCCATCTCCATGGAGCGGTTCCCCGACGGGATCACCGGGGAAAGCTTCTACCAGAAGGAGGTACCGGAGTATTTCCCGGCCTGGATTCACCGGGTCTCCATTCCTTATCATCACAAGGGCGGGAGCCAGTTCCAGGTGGTCTGCGACAGCCCTGCCACGCTGGTCTACCTGGCGGACCTTGGATGCATCACCCCCCATACCTGGCTCTCGTGCGAACATCACCTGACCCGGCCGGACAAGATGATCCTGGACCTGGACCCATCCGGGGACGACTTTGCCCCGGTCCGGACTGTAGCCTTCCTGGTGCGGGACCTGCTGGAGGGGGTGGGACTCCAGCCATCGGTGATGACCACCGGATCCCGGGGGGTCCACATCGTGGTTCCCATTCTTCCCTCGCTGGAGTTCGGCCGGGTCAGGACTTTCGCCGAATCGGTGGCCGGGATCCTGGCCGAGCGTCACCCTGACATCGTAACCGACGAGATCCGGAAGGAGAAGCGGGGAGGGCGGGTCTTCATCGATGCCCTCCGGAACGCATACGGGGCCACCGCCGTCCCCCCCTACGCGGTGCGGGCGAGGCCCGGTGCCCCCGTGGCCGCCCCCCTCACCTGGAAGGATCTGGAGGATCCCGGGATCCACTCCCGGAGCTTCACCATCCGGAATCTCTTCGAACGGCTGGAGCGGAAGGGGGACCTGTGGAAGGGATTCCACGATCACGGCCAGTCTCTGGAAGACATGATCCGGAACCTCAGGAAAAAGAAGTGATTGGATGATGGGGGATGGATTGGATATGCCGGCCTTCTAGCAGGTATGCTCTTTCTTCCCCGTGCCCTTGCACTTGGGGCATTTCGTGCTCTTCGTGGAATAGGGGATATCGAAGGGCCCGCTGCCGTCCCCCTGGCAGAGGGGGCAGCTGATGTCAACCCCGCACCGTTCACAGCGCCACTGCTTCATGGCGAGACTGTCTGTTCCCGGAATACAAATAGTTCCTGAGATGGGATGTGGGAGTATGCAGTCAGCCAGATCGCTGACGTCGATGGAAATGCTCAGCGGGAGGGGGCATGCCCCCTCCCGGCCCCACCCCCAAGAGGACAGCCGCTTCGACGGGTAAACACCGATGTGGTGAACCGTCCTCACGCGGGGGGGGAGGCACCCACGCAGCGGGGGGGACCGCAAGGTCCCCTCCCTGGAGCGTCCCCGTAGTAGTCGTCCGAGACAATCACCCATCAGCGGACTGCTATCACCAGCGTCCGAATGAGAAAAAGGAACTCGAGAAAAGGAAGAGAGGAGAGTTCAGCCGAAGAGGGCACCGAGCCCGGCCATCGCGGACTCTTCCTCGTGTTTCTTGTCTTCCTTCTTCTCTTCGGCAGCCGGGGCGGCAGCGGCGGTTGCCGCGGCTGCAGCCGGGGCGGCAGCGACGGCGACGGGGGCCGCGACGGCAGCCTTGGAGATGGCCTCTTTGATGTCCACGCCTTCCAGGGCGGCGACGAGGGCCTTCACCCGCGCGTCGTCGACCTTGACACCGGCGGCGGTCAGTACCGCCTTCACGCTCGACTCCTCAACCTTCTCTCCTGCATGGTGCAGGAGCAGTGCAGCATAGATGTATTCCATGTCTCTTTCACCTCATCTGGTTCCTGAATGTGTGTCCAATCCTCGATGCTTCCCTTATTTCTTTCCCGCAATACTTTCCAGGGCGACCGATTCCCTCTGTGCCTTTCCGAGCAGGAGCTCGATGACATCCCTCTCGTAGATGTTCGCCTCGACAGCCAGGCTCCTTGCTTCCCGGACTGCCTTTGCGAGCAGGTCCGGTGCCGTGTGCCGGGTCGGGATCGCCGCGTTCAGCGACAGGTTGAATGCCTGCTGAGCTGCAAGGACCATCTGGGCGCGGATCGCGTCCTCGTCGATGGCGAGCATCTCGGGGCGGTAGACCATGCTCTCGTAGAAGGCCGCCTGCAGCCGCAGGCCCACGTCCATGGGCTTGATATTCAGCTTGCCCAGGACGTCGGCCACCTTCTTGGAGATGACCTGGCCCTTCCGGACAACGGTCTTCGTCTCCCGGATCTTCACCTTGCCGGCCTCGATGGCCGCAGGCACCCCGGCCTGCTGGAGCTCGCCCACAATGGGACCGGGCTTGAAGGACGTGGGGCCCTTCTCCACCACGATGTCCACGGGGGCGATCTCGCCGGGTTTCGCCGCCATCTTCGTCTTCGTCTTCTCCAGCGTCTTGAAGAGCCGGAAGGGATTCGAATTGGTGAAGACCAGCGCCGACTGCCCGGTGACGAGGGGCTCCAGGGCCATGAGGTCCCCGCCCAGCTCCCGGATCGCCTGGGTGATCAGGGTGTTCCTGGTCATCTTCACATAGGCCGTTGCGTGGAGGTCGCGGCGGATCGCCTGCAGCTGTGCTGCGGGGATCCCCCGGACGTCGACGAGAGAGAGCAGCGTGTACTCCTTGGCCCGGCGCTTGATCTCCTCCACCTCGTCCCGCTTCCACTGGGGAAGGTGGTGCGTGTAGAGCGCCATGTTACATCAGCCTCACGGCGGGTCCCATCGTGGTCTTCACGTACACGGACCGGATGTTCATGGCCCCCTGCTCCAGCTTCGACTCCACCCTCTTTAACACCGCATCCACGTTCTCGGCGATGAGTGCCGGGTCCATCTCCGTGGACCCGACCTTCGTGTGGAAGGTTTTCCGGTCCTTGGTCCGGATCTTCACCGAGGCGCGGAGCCGCTCCACGATGGGCCGGATGTCGGTGCCCGACGTGATGGGCATGGGCATCCTGCCCCGGGGACCGAGGCGTGGTCCCAGGTGCTTCCCCACCTGCGCCATCACCGTGGTCTCGGCCAGGAAGAAACGGTACTCGTTCGCGATCTTGCGGGCCTCGCGGGGTGCCCCGCCCAGCCGCTCGATCTCCTGGGGGCCCATGATCAGCTCCACCTTGGCGTCCTTCGCCTGAGTGGTGATGTCCCCCTTCCCGAGCACCGCAATCTTCACGCCGCCCAGCGTGTGCGGAAGAAGAATGGTTTCGTCGATACGATTCTTGGGCTGCGACAGGTCCACGTTCTTCAGGTTGATGGTGATGTCCACCGATTCCTGGAACTTCCGTTTCGGCGCAGCCTTGATCGCGGCGGTTACGGTCTCTACGATCTTTCCTTTCTCAACCATCTGATACCTCCATAGTCTCCGACCCCGGAACGGGATCTCCTATGGTTCTCCTGCGGTCACTTCAGCGCACTGTCAAATTCACCTGCGTCGACGGCGGCAAACATCTCCTTGGGGCGACGGCCGTTCACGGTGACGCCCATGGAGACACAGGTCCCGATGACCTCCTTCACTCCGTGCTTGAGGTCGTACGAGAGCATGTCCTTTGCCTTCATCTTCGCAATCCTGACAGCGGCCTCGAGCGGCAGGTCACCCACGATCTGGGTGTTGGGCTGGGCAGACCCCTTCTCGATACCGGCCTCCTTCTTGATGAGGGCCGTGGTGGGTGGAACACCCACCGAGATCGTGAACTGCTTCTTGTCGTCGACCTCGACCCGGACCGGGACCTGCATGCCGTTGAACTCGCCGGTCTTCCGGTTGATCTCGTCGACCACTGCTTTCACGTTGATACCGAGGGGTCCCAGCGCAGGCCCGAGAGGCGGGCCTGCCGTTGCCTTGCCGCCGGGTACCAGTACCTCGACCACTTCTGCCATGATTGTGTCACCCTGCGCTTCTCCGCGTGCGGGAAGAGCTTGGGTTATATAAAATGGAAGTCAGTGCATTTAAAGGTATCAACCCGTTCAGAGGATCATGCGGCGACAGGAGATTGCTTCTCCGTCGATACCTTCCAGACAGACTTTTCCCGGTTCTCCAGACGCGCCTCCTCGGAACATTTCTTTGGATCCCACGGGTCAGTGTTCCATGTCCGCGACTGCTGGTGAGACGCTCTCGGGGGCTCACCGCCCCCGCTGCGTCCCATGCAGATGGTTTCTTCCATCGCTTCGTATCGGTTGTCCCGATATCAGGCGTACTGCTGAGACGCTCTCGGGGGCACCCCCATCAGGTACTCCGGACCTATCAATCCGTCCCGTTCCACTCACCGACCAGGCAGTCTATCCTCACGGGGGAGGGACCGGAATCCTCATTCCCAGCATTCACGAGCAACCGACGAGGGGGGGACGCCCACGCGGTGGGGGGGACCGCAGGTCCCCCCCAGGAGCGTCCCACCGGTCGTCTCACAGAGAGTGACGAAACCGCCAGGGGTATGAGATATCAGCCTGTCTCGTCATCCTCAGCGGGAGGGGGCAGGGTCCCTCCCGGTCCCTCTTCCATGATGATAGCCACGTCAGAGGTTTATTCCTGAAATGGAGAGTATTTCAGCTCGGAAATGGAGGGAAGAAAGAGATGGGTGAGATTCCGCGGGGGTCAGGCGTTCTCGTCGACCCTCTCCACGACCCGGACATGGTCGCCCCGGACCGTGATGGGAATGGGGACCACGCTCTCATAGAGCTCCACCGTGATCTCCTCCTTGCCCATGTCCACGCGCTTGACCACGGCCTTCTCGCCCTTGAAGGGGCCGGCGATCAGTTCCACGATGGTGCCCTCCTCGATACCCGAGACCACGGGTTTCGGCACCAGGAAATGGGCCACCTCCTCCAGCTTGGTATCGCCCTTCACGACGGCCCGGGCATGGGGGATCATCTCCACCAGCTGCTCGATCCGGGCATGGCTCTCGGGGGTCTCCACGAGCACATAGCCCCGGAGCTCATCCGGGGCGATGATGGCCACCACCTTGATGTCGGTCTGGGTCTCCACCGCCTTCTTGATGGAGTCGGCCACCGCCCGCTCCTGCTTCGCCGTCGTCTTGATGGCGTAGATCCTGTTCTCGGTGATCGGGCCGGGGGCCGGGGCAGGGGCCCCCGGGGCTGGTGACGGGGTCTCGGTCATGGCTCTAGGTGATGAGAGGATGCATCATCACGTAGATCAGGAATCCGATCAGGCCCACGATCAGGATGCCGGCGGCCGCGACCAGGGCTATCTTCCTGAACTCGTCCCGTGTGGGGGTCCGTGCCAGCTTGATAACGCGCCAGTACTTGTGGAAAACCTCTTCCTCGATCTTGAATGCCATGGTCCTCTCTCACTTCATGAAGTCAATCTCAAAATGCTTGACAACCTTCTTGGTAAGCGTCTCGGTCCTGCCATAAATCTGGGGTGAGGAGACACCGGTGACGACGAGCATGGTCCGCATCCGGTGCTGCATCGTGGGATCCACCATGGCCCCCCAGATGATCCGGGCGCTGGGATCCACCCGCTCGTAGATCTCCTGGACCACGCCCTCGGCCTCGGCGATGGTCATGTCCGGGCCGCCCACCACGTTGACGAGGGCCGCGGTGGCCCCGGAGATATCCACGTCCAGCAGCGGAGACCTGAGGGCCTTCTTCACCGAGTCGGCGGCCTTATCCTCGGCATCAGACTCGCCCATGCCAATCATGGCGACCCCGCCCCGCTCCATCACCGTGCGGACGTCGGCAAAGTCCAGGTTGACGAGTCCGGGGAGGGTGATGAGCTCGGTGATCCCCTTCACCGCCCGCATCAGGACCTCGTCCGAGACCTTGAAGGCGGCGTAGAGCGGGAGCCGGGGCACGACCTCCAGCAGCCGGTCATTGGGTACCACGATGACCGTGTCGGCGATGTCCCGGAGGCGCTCGAGACCTGCCTCGGCGTTCTCCCGCCGGATGGCCCCCTCGGCGGTGAACGGCAGCGTGACGATGGCGATGGTGAGGGCCCCCTGGTCCCGGGCTGCCCGGGCCACCACCGGGGCAGAACCGGTCCCGGTACCGCCGCCCAGGCCGGTGGTGATGAAGACCATGTCGCATCCCTCGACGGCGCGCTTGATGTCCTCCACCGACTCCAGGGCCGCCTCCTCTCCCACCTGGGGGATGGAGCCGGCACCCAGCCCCTTGGTCCGCTGCCGGCCGAGGAGGATCCGCTGCTGGGCCGTCACCCGGATCAGGTGCTGGGCATCGGTGTTCATGGCAATGAGGCGGGCACCGTGGATCCCCTCCTCCATCATACGGGTGATGGTATTGGAGCCGCCGCCGCCCAGGCCGATGACCGCGATCTCGGTCTTCAGGCTGGCCAGCACCTCCTCCAGCTCCTTGTCCGACTGGGGTGCGGGAGGACGGGAGACTGCCGCTGCTTCCGGCACCTGGGCCGATATCTCGGCCATGTGCTCCTGCTCCGCCCGCTCAAGTGCCTCTTCCAGTATGGATTTCATGTGTACCTCTCCAACCCAGGAATATGGATCTCCTTCACACTGCAGGTCTCAACCATCGCAGGAGTGATGACCCGGCCCTGGACTTCCACGCTCCGGCCGGCTGAGAGCTGGCCGAAGAGTGGCCCTCGGGGGATCCCGTATGCGCGCGCCCGCTCCGGGTCGAACCGCACTCTCCGGATAATCAGCCGATCACCCTCAACCACAGTGTGCTCGCTGACAGTTATGAGTTTCACACACAAGGTTATTAATTCATTGATGAGGCGGGGAGCGTCGGGCGTAAAGGTGAGAAAAGAAGGAAGAACGCGCATTCCTCCGGCCGACAGATGTACGACAGGCATCTGCCCAAGGGACCGGAAAAATGTTTTTTCGTCGGATTTCGCGGCCTCAGAGACGAGATCAGGATTGAGATCCACCCGCACCGGTTCTCCCTTTCCGGTGAGGGCGTTCACGTGGCACCGGCTCCCCGTTGCGATCTCGCCTGCCATCCGGCGGATGGCCAGGTAGGATGCCCAGTCAATGCCAGCCAGGGACCGGATCTCCCCTTCGGAGAGGATCGGGAGGCCGAGGTCCGCGAGGATCTCCTCCAGCCTCCGCTGCTCCGGGACCGGGACCGACTTCCTGTCGATGTAGGCGGCATCGGCCCGGGTCCGGTCCCGCATCAGCCGTACCATCTCAGTGTCGAGCGCCGGGATCTCCCGGCTGTGGGCCATGTGGCCGAAGGCACCGGTGGAACCGGTGGCGATCTCTGTCTCCCGTGCCGCGTAGTGGGTGCCGCCAAAGCCGATGAGGCGGATGCCTGCGGCCGGCCGGGCACGGAGGATGCTCCTGGCCGCCGCCTCGCCGGCCCGGGGATCCCGCCATTCGGTCTCCGTGGACCCGATCTCCACAAAGAGGGATGGCAGGGTGAGCTCGGTGGGGCCGTGGTGGGTCACCTCGTAGGAAGCCCGGTATCCTTCCGGCGCATGCTCCCGGAGGCCCGCCAGGATGGCCTGCATCCATTCCGGGGCTGCCGTCGCCAGGGAACGGGGCCGGCCGCCGAAGTCGGCCCCGGCCAGGTTCCCGGTGACATGGACCGTGAGCACAGGGAGCGGGTGGATGCTCCGGTGCCGGGAGATGAAGAGGACGAGATCGGCTTCCAGGTCCCGATCGATCCCGTCTTCGTAGATGAGCCGGCCCGGTATTTCCCGGAGCCGGAACTCTGCCGGCAGGTCATCCACCCCCCCATGGGCATTCTCCGATTCCAGGATCGCAAGGAGGTGCATGCGGATATTCCGTCCTGCCTCGTCCTGTGCGGAGCTGATGATCTCCACCCGGGGCCGGGTTGCCTCCCCCGCATCCCCTCTCCCCTTCCGGCTCTCCATAGTAAACACTATGACAATGTACAGGAATTACTGTTACCATGGACGACGCGAAAATAGAGAAGGCATTCCAGGAGATGGGAATCGGAAAGGAGATCCGGTGCCCGCAGGCCTTTGCCATCTCCGGCAGGTTCCACATCCCCCTTGCCGACATCGGAGACTACTGCAACCGCCACCACATCAAGATCAAGGGGTGCCAGCTCGGCTGTTTCCCATGAGCCTCTTCTTCTCGGTGATCCCGGTCGCGGAGGCGATCCGGATCCTCACCTCCGGTGTGGCACCGGCAGGTGACGAGGAGATCCCCCTGGAGCAGGGGCTCTCCCGGATACTTTCGGGAGCCGTGTCGAGTGACAGCGATATCCCCGGCTTCACCCGGTCGGTGGTGGACGGCTACGCGGTGCAGGCCGCCGATACCACGGGCGCCGGGGACGCCATCCCCTCGATGCTCCGGCAGACAGGCGCCGTACCGATGGGGGGAGTTCCCGACCGGTCCGTGGCTCCCGGGGAGTGCCTCTATGTCCCCACGGGGGCCGTGATACCCCCCGGGGCGGATGCCGTGGTCATGGTGGAGCACGCCGAGACGGCCGGGGACCTCGTGCTTATCCGGCGGCCGGTGGCCCCGGGTGAGAACATCCTGGGCCGGGGGGAGGACTTCCCCAGGGGCGGGGTGGTGCTCCCCGGTGGCCGGAGACTGCGCCCCCAGGACCTGGGGGTGCTGGCTGCCGCAGGAAAGGATCGCATCCGGGTGTACCGCAGGCCGCGGGTGGGGGTAATCTCCACCGGGAACGAGCTTGTGCCCGTCACCGCCATCCCCTCGGCATCCCAGGTGCGGGACGTGAATTCCACCCTCTGTGCCGGGTTCCTGCAGGAACATGGCTGCCTGCCGAAAGCGTACGGGATTGTCAGCGACGAGCAGGATCTCCTCCGGGCTGCCCTGGACCGGGCGCTCTCTGAGTGCGACGCGGTCCTGGTGTCGGGGGGGTCCTCGAAGGATGTACGGGACCACTGCGCCGCTGCCATCGCCGGGGGGGGCGAGGTGCTGGCCCACGGCATCGCCCTCCAGCCGGGGAAACCCACGATCCTGGGCCGGATGCGGGGAAAGCCGGTGATCGGTCTCCCCGGCCACCCGGCCTCGGCCTACATCGTCCTCCGGGCGCTGGTCCGGCCCCTGGTGGGAGCCATGTCCGGGGGCCTTCCGCCCGAGAGGAGGGTGCCCGCGGTGCTGGCCCAGAACCTCCCCTCACCCCGGGGCCGGGAGGACTGGGTGCGGGTGCGGCTGGAGGGGGATCAGGCCCGGCCGGTCTTCGGTAAATCCGGGCTCCTGAACACGCTGGCCGCGAGCGACGGCGTCGTGGTGGTCCCCGCGGAGCGGGAGGGGATGGAAGCCGGGGAAGCGGTGGAGGTGATCCTGTGGTGAAACGGTACCTGGACCTGATACCGCTGGAAAAGGTACCGGAGGTGCTGGCCGCATCCTTTGCCCTGACCCCCTCCACCCTCCGGGTTCCCCTTTCTGAAGCCGCTGGGCTCGTCACGGCTGCGCCCATCTTCGCCCGCTTCTCGCAGCCGGAGGTCCATCTGGCGGCCATGGACGGCATCGCGGTCCGGGCCTCCGATACCACCGGGGCTGACGAGCAGCACCCCCTCACCCTCCCCGATGCGGTCCGGGTGAACACGGGGAACGTGCTCCCGGAAGGGTATGATGCCGTGATCATGATCGAGGAGGTCTGGCAGGACGGGGAGCGGTATACGATCCGGAGACCGGTGAGCCCCTGGCAGCATGTCCGTCCCGTCGGGGAAGATATCGGCGTCACCGAGATGGTGGTCCCCTCCCGGCACCGGATCCGCCCCCACGAGATCGGAGCGCTGGCCGCCTTCGGTATCCGTGACGTGGAGGTGCTCACCGTCCGGGCGGGGATCGTCCCCACCGGGAGCGAACTGGTCCCCTTTGGCCAGGACCCGGGCCCGGGGCAGGTGGTGGAGTCCAACTCGCTCCTGGCCGCCGCGTACCTGGAAACGCTGGGGGCCCGGTGCACCCGCTACCCGCGGGTACCGGATGAACCGGCAGTCATCCGGGATTCCCTGATCCGGGCGGTCAGGGAGAACGACCTGGCCATCATCTCTGCGGGTTCCTCGGCCGGCACCCGGGATTACACTGCCACCATCATCGGGGACGTGGGGGAGGTGCTCTTCCACGGCGTGGCGATGAAGCCGGGGAAACCGGTGATCCTGGGGAGGGTGCAGGGAAAACCGGTGATCGGCCTCCCCGGCTACCCCCTCTCTGCGCTCACCGTGCTGCGGGAGATCGCAGCCCCGCTCCTCGGGCTCTGGGGCCTTCCCCGGCAGGAGGAGGAGACCCTTCCCGCGCAGGTGACCCGGAGCATCGCATCGGAGCCCGGTGTCACCGAGTTCATCCTGGCCGCGGTGGCCCGGGTGGGGGAACGGTGGGTGGCAGAGCCGCTTTCCCGGGGCGCCGGGGTGCAGATGGCGGCGGTGCGGGCCAACGCGTACCTCCGGATCGATCCCGCTGCCGAGGGCGTGGACGCAGGGTCGCCGGTCACCGCCCGGCTGATGGTTCCCCGGGCGGAAGCGGAGAGGTCACTCCTCCTCACCGGCAGCCATGACCCGGCGCTCGACCACCTGGCCGACCTGGTCCGGCCCGGCGTGGATCTCCATGCGGCATCCTCGGGTTCCCTCGCCGGCCTGCTGGCTCTCTCGAGAGGCGAGTGCCATGCCGCCCCCACCCACCTGCTGGGTCCGGACGGGAGCTACAACACCTGGTACCTGGAGCGGTACCTGCCAGGCATCGCCGTAGATCTGGTCTGCGTGGCAGGACGGGAACAGGGGGTGGTTTCCCGGGACGGCCTCGGCCTCGGGGACCTGCCATCCCACCGGTTCGTGAACCGGCAGAAGGGCTCAGGGACCCGGATGCTCCTCGATCACCTGCTGAAAGAGAAGGGGATCTCCCCGGTATCTATCCGGGGCTACGACCGGGAGATGACCACCCACCTGGCGGTTGCCCTCGCCGTGAAATCGGGGGAGGCAGACTGCGGCATCTGCGTGTACAGCGCAGCGAAGGCGCTGGACCTCGCGTTTGTACCCGTCGGGCAGGAACGGTACGAGCTGGCGATAC
>JAJRDF010000078.1 GCA_028678555.1 Methanomicrobiales archaeon | reverse complement strand
CCCCACATCGTAGGATATCTGCCACCACCGGCACCCATCCACATCGGCCGGCCCGCCAGTGATGGTTCCTTTATTCCCCTTCCACATGACCGGAGGATTCGACTCAGGAAGGCCGGGATTACCGATGACATTCACATCCGCTGCCGTCCGGATGGAATCACCGATGGTGATGGTTTCTGCGCCCACCGGCAGTACCAGCGAAGCCGTGAAAAGGATGCCTGCAATGAAGAGGAGTACAACCCGATCTGTCCTCCCCGTCATTCGCTTCATACTCCTCCTCATCCTGACGTCACAAATCCGTGTATATGCGAAAAATCCTGAATTGTTAAGTATTTATAATTAATGCCTTTGGGTAATTCATATGTAATCAATGATTTATCGTTATCAGGATTCAGTCAATATCTTGATATTGGTACAATACATCTGCCTTGAAGCCTTTGAAATTCCATATTCTGTCAAATCATCAGGAAAAATCATGGAGTAAAGTTTATTTTCTCCTCGAGGAATTGTGTGGACCACGTTAACCCCTGTTCTTCCCCATCGTCTCTCTTCCTCCGCACAACCCTGCTTGTGTTAAGAAAAGATAAGTCCATATTCCCTGCCGTCCAACCGGAGGTGCAGCATGAAGCAGATCGCCCTGTACGGCAAGGGGGGCATCGGGAAATCGACGACGGCGGCCAACCTCTCGGCCGCCCTTGCGGACATGGACCTCTCGGTGCTGCAGATCGGGTGCGATCCCAAGCGGGACAGCACCCGGATGCTCGTGCACGGCTCCTGGATCCCCACGGTGCTGGACCAGCTGCGGGACGGCAGGGACGAGGGTCTCACGGCAGACCAGGTGGTCTTCACCGGGTATCAGGGGGTCCGGTGCGTGGAGGCCGGCGGCCCGGAGCCCGGCGTAGGGTGTGCCGGGCGGGGGATCATCGCCACCTTCCAGCTGCTGGAGCACCTGGGGGCCCTCACCGCCGACGTGGTGGTCTACGACGTTCTCGGGGACGTGGTCTGCGGCGGCTTTGCGATGCCGATGCGGGAAGGATATGCCGAGGAGATCTACCTGGTCACCTCCGGGGAGCTCATGTCCCTCTACGCGGCCAACAATATCTGCAAGGCCATCGCCCGCCTCTCGGGCCGGGGCCGGTCGAAGTGCCGGCTCGCCGGCGTGATCTGCAACTCTGCCTCCATTCCCGACGAGGAGGCGCTGGTCCGGGAGTTTGCCGAACGGATAGGATCCCGCCTGGTCACCTTCATCCCCCGGGACCGGGTCGTGCAGATGGCCGAGGTGCGCAAGCAGACGGTGATCGAGTACGCCCCCGGCTCGCCCCAGGCGGCCGTCTACCGCGGCCTTGCCCGGGCGGTGATGTCGAACACGGATCTGGTGATCCCCACTCCCCTCTCCATGGATGACCTTGAAGCCCTTGCCCTCCGGTTCGCGGCTTGAGGGGTGCACGCTCTCGGGCGCCCTCTCGGTGACCACCCAGGTGAGGGCCGCGGTCACGGTGATCCACGGCCCGGCCGGGTGCGCCCAGCACAACCTCTCCCTTCTCCATGCCACCTGCCTGGAGAACGATACGCCGGCGCTGCCCCTCATCCTCTCCACGGACCTGGACGAGGGCAGCGTGATCTTCGGCGGCGAGGGGGCCCTCGCCGGTGCCATCCGGGACGCGGCGGCCCTGGACCCGCCGGTGGTGTTTGTCCTCTCCACCTGCGTGGTGGAGACGATCGGCGATGACACCGGTGCCGTCTGCGGCAGGGACTGGCCCGTACCGGTGGTCCACATCCCGACAGCGGGATTCCTGGGCGGTGTCTTCCGGGACGGGTTCCACCGGGCCCTCCATGCCATCGCCGGCTGTGCGGGGGAACCGGCGGGAGAACCCGGAGGCGTGGTGCTCGTCGGGGAGAAGAACCTGGAATACGAGGTGGACGTCCATGGAGAGGAGATGCGGCGGCTGCTCTCGCACCTGGGTGCCCGGGTCGATCTCCGCCTAGTGAGGGGCATGGACTGGGATACCCTCCCCCGCCTCGCCTCTTCCCGGCTGAACGTCCTGCGGGAACCCGACCTGGCCCCCCTGGGGGACCGGTGTGCGGAACGGTTCGGGACCCCGTACCTGCCCGCCTACCCGGTGGGCCTGTCCGGAACCCTCCTCTTCCTGGCCCGGGCAGGGCGGAGCCTGGGTGTGGATCCCGCGGCGGCGGTCCGGAGGGAGGAGGAAGCACAGCAGGAGATGCTCTCCCGGTTCTCCGACCTGTCGGGATCCCCTGTCTGGATCCCGGGGGCGTCAGGGTCCGGGGAAGATGCCAGGCTGGTGCAGGAACTGGCGGCCGCCCTGGACCTGCGGATGGACCGGCACGGGACGGTGGTGCCCCTCCCTGACCCCCTGCCGGTGGGGACGGCCGGGATCCGGCACCTGCTGCACCGGTGGAGGAGGGCCATCCATGGGTGAGGTTCCGGATCCGGATCCCCGGTTGAACAGAGGAGAGACGGTTTCCCGTGGGAACCGCACAGCCTGCACGAACCCGGTCTGGCCCTGTGCCATGGCCGGGGCCGTCTCCTGCCTCTCCGGCATCCATGACCTGGCGGTGGTGATCCACGGCTCCAGCGGCTGCTACTACTACCCGGCCACCCTCATGCCGGGGGAGCTCTTCGGCACGTTCCTGCAGGAACCGGAGGTGATCTTCGGCGGGGACCAGCGGCTCGGGGAGGTCCTCAGCACCATCCCTCCCCGCTACCGGAAGATCGCGGTCGTCACCACCTGTGTCACCGCCATCACCGGCGAGGATCCCGCCGGGACCGGCACCGGGAGGGAGGTCCTGGTGGTGGACAGCCCGGGGTTCTGCGGCGGCATGGAAGAGGGGTACCGGCTCGCCATGGAAGCCCTCTCGCCTTCTGTGGACCCGGAGACCCCCGGCGTGAACCTGGACGGCCTCCATCCCGCCGATCCCTTTTCCCGGGGGAACCTGCGGGAGGCGGAACGCCTGCTGGACCTTGCCGGTGCAACCCCGGCCACGATCTTCTCCGATACCACGCTGGACCGCCTCCACCGGGCAGCGCCGGTGAGCCTCTCGGTGAACCCGGATCTGGCGGGCGGGGCGGGACAGAGGATCGGGTCCCTGCTGGGGCTCCGGAACGTGAGGGAATCCTTCGAGGCGCTGGGCGAGATATCTCCGGAAACCGATCCGGATCCGGTCCTTCGTGAAATCGATCAGGCCGGGGAGCGGATCACGCACGTGGGGGACAAGTTCCTGCGCCGCCAGGATCCGCCATCCGTTGCCATCTTCGGGATGGCTGCCCCTGCGGCCGCTACCGCCGAGATGCTCACCACGTACCTGGACTGCAGGATCGTGGCCATCGGGAGCCGGAACAAACCGGGACTGAGCCGGTTCCCCGTCACCCAGATGACATCCCTGGAGGAGATCCGGGCAGTGCTGGACCGGGAGCAGCCGGACCTGATCCTGGGTTCCTCCTATGAGCGGATGGTACACCCGCAGAGTGCGTTCGTGGGGATCACCCTCCCGCTGCGGGGCCGCATACAGCTCCGGTCACGCCCCCTTGCAGGCATCGAGGGCGCACTGGACCTCATGGAGCAGGTGCTGAATGCCTGCATGGACCGGGCACGCGGGCGTGGGTGAGGGTTCTTCCCGAAGGACTTCTGGGAACTGCAATCAGAACCAGAAGCATGCCTGAATAAGGCAGGAGCAGATGGTGCAGAACCCCCGGCCAGCGGAACCGGGGAACGTGTGCATTCCCACAGGATAATTACCCGAATGAAAATTTATTGTGGCCAATCCCTGAAACATCCGGCCTTTCCGGTTCTGTTGGAAAATAAGGTGGATTACGGTTCATCATCTTCCGGGGTTGATCTATAAATCACTGCCGCGATGACCGTGGCCGAAAATACCAGGATCACTCCTATAATGGGGTGGCCGATCACAACCAGACCTACCGCCCCCACCACCCCTAAGAGAAAAATGGCCGCGGCCATCAGTTGTCTCATCATACAAGATCTGAATCCAATTCCACCGTTTTATACTTTTTTATTACATCTCCCGTGCGTTCATGGGGAGAATCCAGGTGGTTACAGGGACCGGATATTGCCAGAAAGAATAAATGGCCCGGTCCCGAACAACATTTCACTTTTTATGGGCCTTTCGGTTCTGTGTGGAAAATAAGGTGGGATCCCTACCAAAGAAGGGAATGTCAATAATCCCAGGTCAACGTTGCCTTACTTCTTCATCACGCAGTAGGCGGTCTTGGTCTTTCTTCCCCCGAGGAAGTGCTGGAGCTTGGCCTCCATGTCGGGGTTGACCTCGCCCAGGACGAGGAGGATCACCTCGCTGAACTTCCCGTCCTCCTGCTGGATCTGGGCCATGAGGAGCCTCAGGTCGGGGAGCGTGAGAAGGTCCCGCTTCATGATGATCCCGACGGATTCCGTTGCGGTCCCCGTCTTCCGGTTCACGCCGAAATCCAGCGTGCCGCCGTCCACAAACTCCACGGCAGCCTTCTTCCCTCCCGAGAACCGGAGCGCCGGGGGCAGGGCCATCTTCTCCTGCACAAACTTCTTCAGGTCGTCCAGGTACCGGGGGGGTGAGTGGTAGACCTTCCGGGGCTGCCAGCTGGTGATGAGACCGGTCATATCCTTCATGAGTTGCGTTGTCATTTCCAGGCCTCCAGGGGGGAGGGGGTCATGCATCCCCGGTAACCCCTGCGGGCATCCTCCACCGGGGACTCCACCGCCCTCCCTGTCCTGATGTATCCACTACATCACTCCGAACCGGGGGGTAATAAATATGGTGATTTTTCTCAACCTTGCGGCAGCCTCCGGGCCGTCATCCCCATCAGGGCCCTTTTGATGGAGTGACTTCTGGCGAGACGCTCCCGGGGGAACCTGCGGTTCCCCCCGCCGGGTGGGCGTCCCCCCTCCCGCCGAAGCGTCCAGAAAAGTAATTGGCGGGAAAAAGACAGAACGTCGGAGTGTTACCGTTTCGCGACTTCCTTCGCGATCCAGTCCCCCACCTGGCTGGTTCCTGCCGTCCCACCCATGTCCTTCGTGGTGACCCCGGCCAGGATCGAACTGCTGATGGCAGCGAGCACACCCCCTGCTGCCTCGTGCTCCCCCAGGTGGTCCAGCAGGAGGGACCCTGCCCAGATGGTGGCCAGGGGATTCGCCACGTTCTGGCCCCGGTACTTGGGGGCAGAGCCGTGGATGGGCTCGAACATGGAGGTACCGTCCGGGTTGATGTTCCCGCCCGGGGCGAGGCCCATGCCCCCCTGGATCATGGCCCCCAGGTCGGTGATGATGTCCCCGAACATGTTGGGGGTCACCACCACGTCGAACCACTCCGGGTTCTTCACGAACCACATGGTGACGGCATCGACGAAGTTGAACTCTGAGGTGACCTGCGGGTAGCCCTTCGCGATACCGGTGAACACCTCCCTCCAGAGTCCGTAAATCTCTGTGAGCACGTTGGCCTTGTCAACTGAGGTGACCTTCTTCCTCCGCTGCATGGCCAGGTCGAAGGCGTAGCGGATGACCCGTTCGGAACCCTCGCGGGAGATGACCCCGATCTGGTAGGCGATCTCATCGGCATCCGACTCCGCGTCCAGGGAGAACGTGAGCTCGTACAGCTCCCGCTCCACCGTGAGGGTGCGCCGGTCGGCCTCCCGGAACCGGCCGCCGATCCCCACGTAGAAGTCCTCGGTGTTCTCCCGGACCACGACGAAGTCGATATCCTCCGGCCGTTTGTTGGCGAGCGGTGTCACGACCCCGGGCAGGAGCCGTACCGGCCGAAGGTTCACGTACAGGTCCAGGGCGAAGCGCAGGCGGAGCAGGATCCCCGTCTCCAGGATCCCGGGAGGGACCCGCTCGTCGCCGATGGCCCCGAAGTAGATGGCACGGACAGACGAGAGGCTGTCCAGGTCGTCATCCGTCAGGAGTTGTTTCGTGGCCAGGTACCGCTCGGCCCCGATATCATACTCCACCCATTCGATCCCGAACCCGTACCGTGCGGCGGCGGCGTCCAGCACCTTCCGCCCCTCGGCGATGATCTCCGGCCCGATCCCGTCACCGGGGATCACCGCGACCGTGTGGTCTTCCGGCATGTGGTCACCTCCTCCAGGCCCCGGGCATACTCCACGAGGCCGCCTGCGTCTACGATCTCCTGCAGGAAGCCGGGCACCTCTTCCAGCGCATACTTCCGGCCGGCGGCCACCAGCTCCCCGGTCCCGGGGTCCACCGCAGCCTCTTCGCCGTCCGAAATACCGGAAGTATCTGCGCATACCAGCGGGAGCAGCCCCACGTTGACCGCGTTCCGGTAGAAGATCCGGGCAAAGGACTCGGCCACGATCACCCGGATCCCTGCCCCCTTCAGGGCCAGGGGGGCATGTTCCCGGGACGACCCGCACCCGAAGTTACTCCCGGCCACGAGGATGTCCCCGTTTCTGGCAAGCCGGGCGAACTCGTCCCGGGTCCCCTCGAATGCATGGAGCGCCAGCTCGCGGGGATCGTAGATGGTCAGGAACCTGCCCGGGATGATCTGGTCCGTGTCCACATGATCGCCGAACTTCCAGACTCGCGGGGGATTCACTGTCGCCATGGCCCGCTTCTGTACCGTCTTCTTCCCCGCCACTATCCCACCTCCCGGGGGTCCGTGATCTGGCCCCGGACGGCACTGGCTGCCGCCGTCGCCGGGGAGCAGAGGTACACCTTCGCGTCGGTGGATCCCTGTCTCCCGGAAGTTCCGGTTGGAGGTGGAGAGGGAGACCTCGCCGGGGGCGAGGAGGCCAAATGCCCCGCCCATGCACGGGCCGCAGCAGGGGGCTTCGACCAGGGCTCCGGCCATCGTGAACCGCTCGACCAGGCCGGCCCGGAGGGCCTTCAGGTACTCATCCCGGGAGGAGGGTATCACGATAACGCGGACCTTCTCAGAGAACGACCGGTTCCCCAGCACCTCCGCGGCCTCGGCCAGGTCCTCGAACCGGCCGTTGGTGCAGGACCCGATGAACACCTGGTCCAGGGGTGTCCCCTCCACCTTGCCGACGTCCACCACCTGGTCCACGTTATGGGGGACCGCCACCTGCGGCGCCAGGTCCGAGACATCGTAGGAACGCCGGTCGGCATAGGAAGCATTCCGGTCTGCCTCCAGTGCAAAGGATTTCATCTCCCTGCGACCCTTCAGGTACTCCCAGGTGACCCGGTCCGGTGCCACGAGACCGGTCTTTCCCCCCATCTCGATGGCCATGTTGCAGCAGGTCATCCGTCCCGCCATGTCCATCCCCCCAATGGTGGCACCGGTGAACTCGATGGCCCGGTACGAGGCTCCGTCCGCGCCGATATCCCCCGTGATGGCGAGGATCAGGTCTTTTGCCCCGACCCGCCGCGGGAAGGATCCCGACACCTCCACCCGGGTGGACTCCGGCACCCGGAAGTAGAGGGCTCCGAACTTCAGGACAAATCCCATGTCCGTGGACCCGATGCCGGTGGCAAACGCCCCCGCCGCCCCGTACATGCAGGTATGGGAATCGGCCCCCACCACGATCTCGCCGGGAGCGGCGAACCCTTTCTCCATCATCACCTGGTGGCAGACGCCCTCCCGCACATCCAGGTTGCGGATCCCCTGCTCTTCGGCAAACATCCGCATGAAGACATGATTCTGGGCCGCCTCGATGGAATCGGCCGGCACCTGGTGGTCAAAGAGGATCACCACGTCCTCCGGGTCAGCAACCCGGTTCCCGCCCATCTCCCGGAACTTCTGGATGGCCAGCGGGCCGGTGATGTCGTGGATCATGGCCCGGTCGATGGGAGCCATCACCACCTCTCCGGCATGCACCGGCGATCCGCACCTTGCCGAGAAGATCTTCTCTGTGAGTGTCTGCCCCATGCCCATTCCCTCAGATATTCGCAGGCATGGGTTATGGAACCTTCGGGAGAGACGTCAGGCCTCTTTCCAGAGGCCGTGCTCGCTGCAGTATGCCCGGACCTTCACCGGGGGAGACAGACCGGGGAAATCCGCCCGGGACGGGTCGCCCGGACGGAGGTACTTCCGGCAGACACCGTGTTCGGTCACCACCTCGATCCACTCGATGAAGTGCCGGTCCTCCATGGGGTGGGGCACTTCCCCGACGATGACCCGGAGGGAACCGTCGCTCTCCTGTGCAAGGGGGCGGTGCTTCTCGTGGAGGGAATCCTGTGACTGTTCCGGAAGCAGGATCATGGGTACACCGCAGCAGACCAGGTCGCCCCTGCCGACCCGGGTCACCTCCACCATGTTCCCGCAGACGCTGCACCGGTACACCTGGTACCGCTGGGTCATGATCCACCCCCTGCCGGGGCGCCCAGGGTGCGGTGCCTCCCGGCGATGGCATCCGCCAGGCGGTCCAGGGCGGCCAGGTCCTCCTTCTTCGGGTACCCCTTCACCATCACCGGCTCCAGGAGCTCTGCCTTCAGGTGGGGGAGGTTCTCCTTCACGATCTGCAGGGTCTTTCCACCCCAGCCGTAGGACCCGATGACGGTGACCCAGCGGGTCTTGGGGCGCAGCAGGTTCACCAGGATGACGGCATACATGGCCTTCGGATGCGGGGAGAAGAGGGTGGTGGGGGTGGCAACCACGAGGGTGGCCGCGTCCACGAGTGCCTTTGCCAGTTCCCCGGTGTCCGAGACCGTGAGGTTGAAGGGCTGGACAGGGATCCCCCGGGATACCAGGGCATCCGTGAGGTGCCGGACCATGGCCGCCGTGGAGCCGTGCATGGAGACCCAGGGGATCACCACCCGGTTCTCCACCCGGTCCGAGACCCAGTCCCGGTACCCGGAGAGGATGAACTCCGGGTTCCGGTACACGGGGCCGTGGCTGGGGGCGATGATCCGGATGTCCAGGGGTGCGATCTTCCGGAGGTTCTCCTGGACGGAGGACCGGAAGGGCATCATGATCTCGGCGTAGTAGCGTTTCGCCGCCCCGTACACCGCCGGGTTCCCTTCAGTGAAGAGTTCGCTCGCTGCATAGTGGGACCCGAAGAAGTCGCAGGAGAAGAGGACCCCGTCCCCGTGCAGGTACGTGACCATCGTCTCGGGCCAGTGGACCCAGGGGGTGATCAGGAACTCGACGGTCCTGTCCCCCAGGGAGAGCTTCTCCCGGTCCTGGATCACCAGGAACCGTTCCTCCGGGATCAGGAGGAGGTCCTTCAGCATGTCCCGGCACTTCGCATTGGTCACCACCCGTGCCATCGGGTACCGGGCGAGAAGAGTCCCGAGCGTGCCCGAGTGGTCCTGCTCGGCATGGTTGGCCACGACGTAATCGATGGACCGGACACCCAGCCCGTCCAGGTGCCCAAAGAGGGTTCCGGCAAAGGGAGGATCCACCGTGTCGATGAGGAGCGTCTTCTCCGAGCCGCGGATCAGGTAGGAGTTGTAGCTGGTCCCGTCCGGGAGCGGGATCAGCTCGTCAAAGAGCCTCCGGTCCCAGTCGATGGCCCCCACCTCGAAGATAC
The DNA here is from genome assembly GCA_028678555.1 of Methanomicrobiales archaeon. Taxonomy (GTDB): domain Archaea; phylum Halobacteriota; class Methanomicrobia; order Methanomicrobiales; family JACTUA01; genus JAJRCY01. Next base: position 4,172 of record JAJRDF010000078.1, on the reverse strand, counting down.
CGGGGAGCATCTCCCGGGCGGTCATGTCCCTCCCTCCGCCTTCCGTTTCTTCGGCTTCGTCACTTCCTGCACTCTTCCGGTTCTTCCCATACGACACTCACCCCGCATTCCCACGGTACGAACGGTGTCCACCGTCATACCGCCGGCTGCACCGGGAGTGACGTTGCTCCTTGTCCGTAATATGCGTTCCCCCTTGATGCACCGGTGGGAACGATGGGGGATCCGAAGGAAAGCGGTTTACAGCCTCTGAAAGAGCCTTTTTTTCGGCACAGCAGACCGGGCAGGTCCAATTCTCCGGCAGATCCGCAAAGGGGATACCGGGCCTGATTCCCTGTTCGGGTTCTCCCCTCTTCGGATCATATTCGTGGCCGCAGATCTGGCACTGGTACACTTCCACGGTGGGTCACTGGTCCTTCCGGAGCATTTCCCTGCCGGAATATGGTGGAGATTCCGGTGGGCGTGCCGGGTAAAAAGTGTTGCAGATCCGCACCCGCCACGGGAAAAGGGAGGGGATCAGCCAAGCGGGTTCAGGACCCAGATGGCATAGTTCAGGCAGGTGGCGATGCTGACCCAAGCGATGTACGGGATGAGCAGGGTTCCCGCGATCCGGTCGATCTTCCAGAACTGGATCAGCGTCGCCAGGATCAGGACCCACAGGATCACGATGCAGACGAGGCCTGCGAAAAGTGACTGGAGTCCGAAGAATATCAGGGACCAGGCCGCATTGAAGGCCAGCTGGACACCGAAGAGGATCACGCCCTGCCGGACATCCGGCCGCTCCAGCCCCTTCCGCCAGACCAGAAAGAGGGCGATCCCCATCAGGAGATAGAGGGTGGTCCAGACGGGCCCGAAGACCCAGTTGGGCGGGGCAAACCAGGGCTTTTCCAGCCCGGCGTACCACCCGCCAATCTGGGGGCTTGTGAAGATCGATCCGATGGCCGCCGCCAGAAAGCAGATAAGAATCGATGCGATCAGTTTCGGCAGGTCCTGTCTTGAGTTCCATGCAGGTTCAAGCATGATTCAGACGCTCCCAGAGCAGTGGTGCCCTCATGGAGAATATGGATTTCGGTATGCCCCCCCCCGCCGCCATCCACGCGGATGATTCCGTTTCTTACAATCTGACGGTTTCCCCGATGTCGCGGGTACTGGTGAGACGCTCCCGGGGGCTCCGCGGCGGCTCCGCCCCCGCCGCGTGGGCACCCCCCACCGGTGTTCCGGGACAGGAAGATCAACACCGATATGGCGGGGCTATCCTCCTGTCGTCGGGAAGGGACCGGGAGGGGGCTCTGCCCCCCCCCGTCAGCATGTCCTGGTATGGATGCCCATGGATCCTATCGGAAACCACTAGAGAAAAAGCGAAGAAAAGATTACGCCTTCCCGGCCCGGAGCCGGGCGATCTCCTGCGGGCCCTCGATCCGGAGCAGGAAGGTACCGTGGCAGGGCTTCGTGTACGGGAAGACCACGTGGGAGTCATCTACGCCGATCAGGATGGGGGGCACACCGATGATATAGGAGTCAAAGATCTTGTAGCCGGGCTTCACCGTGTGGAACTCCTTGTAGTGATCCCTGATGAATTCCCGGCACTCCTTGAAGGTGACCCGGCTGAGGAGGACCTCGTACTTCATCTCTTCAATGCAGCCCATCCGAACACCTTGTCGATCTTCTGGCGCAGGGCCAGGGGGTTGTGCACTGCCTTCTCCACGATCGTCTCGCAGGGGAACTCGATGGTCTTCGCCAGTTCCTCGGCATTCCTGCCAAAGATGATGGCAACGACCCGGGATGGTGCGACCGATCCCACCGTGGCCGCATAGGAGAGGCCGGCATCGTTGTGGGCAAAGACGAGACACAGGTCCGGCTTTGCCTTTCCCTCGATGAGCTTCTCCATGCACCGGTCCAGGGCAGCAATCCGGTCCACGTAGTGCCGCTCCGGGTCCGAGACCCGGATCAGGTGGAGGACCGAAGGGTTCCCCGCCACCGTCACGTCCCAGCCTTCCTTCCGGAGCCGGTGGCTGGCATAGAGGGCGATCCCCATCTGGACCGGAACCTCGGGGCAGCCCAGCAGCAGGAGCGCCTTTTTCCGGTCCGGTTCCCCTTCCTTCTCCATGCGAACGTTCCCTGTACAGTCAGTCCCTGCCTGTCCCTGTACAGTCAATCCCGTTCCTCTTTATCCTATCCTATTCAGGAAATACCACTGCCCTTTTACCCCCACTCTTCCGGTCACGGAACCGTCTCTCCCCGGATCCATTCCAGGTAGGGCCTATAGCCGTCAAGGACGGGGATGATCAGGATCTCAGGGACATCATACGGGTGGATGGCCTGGAGCCGTGCCATCACCTTGTGGGCCAGGTCCTTCCGGGTCTTCATGATGAGCAGGTCCTCTTCTTCGGTGCTGCACTCCCCCTTCCAGAAGAAGCGGGACCTGACGGAAGCCGCGTTCACGCAGGCCACCAGGCGCTCCTCCACCATGGCGGATGCGATCCGTTCCGACGCGTCCCTGGGAACGGTCGAGATGACGAGCACGATCTCCTCAGGCATACCGGATACCCCTGCAGGGGATCGCCCCCCCGGGAGATAATCCCTCCCCTTCGCTCCTGCAGTTTGGGGAGGAACGGGAGATTAATACTCCCGCCGGCCGATAGAGTATGGATGTTTGCGGATCGCCTGGATGACCTGCCCCCGTACCTCTTTGCACGGATCGACGAGCTGAAGGCCGAGCAGCTGCGCCGGGGAGTGGATGTCATCGACCTGGGCGTCGGCGATCCTGACCTCCCCACCCCGCCCCATATCGTGGACGCCCTCTGCACTGCCGCCCGGGACCCGGCAAACCACCACTACCCCTCATACGTGGGAATGCCGGAGTTCCGTTCTGCCGTGGCTGAGTGGTACCGGCGCCGGTTCTCCGTCACCCTGGACCCTGAAACCCAGGTGGTGGCCCTGATGGGATCCAAGGACGGGATCGCCCACATCCCGGAGGCCTTCGTGAACCGGAAGGACTACGTACTGGTCCCGGACCCGGGCTACCCCGTGTACCGGACCTCCACCCTCTTTGCCGAGGGAAAGGTGCACCCGATGCCCCTCACCGCAGAGCACGGGTTCCTCCCGGTGCTGGAGGATATCCCGGAGAAGGTGGCCCGGAAGTCGAAGATCCTCTTCCTGAACTACCCGAACAACCCCACCGCGGCGGTGGCGCCCCCCTCCTTCTACCGGGAGGCAGTGGAGTTCGCCCGGGAACACGATACCACCCTCGTATTTGACAACGCCTACTCCGAGGTCTCCTTCGACGGATACCAGGCCCCCTCGTTCCTGGAGACGGATGGCGCGGAGGAGGTGGGGATCGAGATGCATTCCCTCTCCAAGACCTACAACATGACCGGGTGGCGGATCGGGATGGCCTGCGGGAACGCGGAGGTGCTGGCAGGTCTGAAACGGGTGAAGACCAACGTGGACAGCGGGGTCTTCAACGCGGTCCAGCACGCGGCCATCGCGGCCCTCAGCGGTCCCCAGGACTGCGTCCGGGAATCCTCACGGATCTACCAGGAGCGGCGTGATGTGCTCGTCGCCGGCCTGCGGGGCCTGGGCTACAACGTGGACCCCCCGAAGGCGACCTTTTACGTCTGGATGCCGGTGGAGGACGGGATGGCCTTCTCCCAGAGGCTTCTTACCGGGGCCGGGATCGTGGCCACCCCCGGTATCGGGTTCGGGAGCTGCGGGAAGGGCTACCTCCGGTTCGCCATCACCCGGTCCGTGGACCGGATCCGGGAGGCGGTGGACCGGATCGGGAGGCTCCGGCCGTGAGGCTCCCTCCCCACCTGTCGGTCCGGAAGGGACACCTCTACGTCGGGGCCCATGACACCGTGGAGCTGGCACGCCACTACGGCACCCCCCTCTACGTCACCGACGAGGAACGTGTCCGGGCCAGCTTCCGGGAGTACCGGGATGCCCTCCAGGCCCGGTATCGCCGGACAAAGGTCCTCTTTGCGGCAAAGGCCAACGGGAACCCGGCGATTCTCCGGGCCCTGGCCTCAGAAGGGGCCGGGGCGGATGTCTTCTCGGCGGGGGAGCTCCTGCTGGCCCTCCGGGCCGGGATGGCGCCCGGGGGCCTCCTCTTCAACGGTTCGTCCAAGAGCCCGGCCGACCTGGCCCTGGCTGTCGGGAAGGGCGTCCGGGTCTCG
>JAJRDF010000200.1 GCA_028678555.1 Methanomicrobiales archaeon | reverse complement strand
GCCGCGTCCTCAGAGGGTGGTGAACTGCTTCACCATCCGGCCGGACCGGAAGACCGAGATCCGGCCGCCGCTCTGGGAGACCACGAGACCCACTGCCTTCGTGGCCTGGGTGATCCCGGCCACCGAACCGTGCCGGGTGCCCAGCCCCTTCGGGATCTGGACACCGGAGGTATCGATGGTGATGTACCGCCCCGCCGCCTCGATGATGCCCGTCCCGCTGACCACAAAGGCACCGTCCAGCAGGGCAAACTCCTTGATGTTCTCCCGGAGATCCGGGTTCTCGATCATCCGGGCCTCCCGCGGGTGACCCTCGAAGGGGTTCAGGATCAGCTGCCGGGATTTGGTCAGCACCGCCGGGGCATCGCCGACGATGAAGGCCGTCCCGATGGGCTTCCCCTCGCGCCCCTCCCGGGAGATCTCCACCGCGATGTTGAAGACCGATTCAAAGACCGCCGGGTCGACGTCAGAACCGTCCAGCAGTTCCCGGAGCCATCTCATCCAGGAGGACTCCTCCGGGACCGCCGGGGCCGCAGGGGCCGGGGGGGTAACCGGGTCGGCGGGGGCCACCTCCTGGCCCTTCTCCGGGGCCACCTCCGACAGGTGGCCGGACTCGTCAGGGAGGGCAATGTTCGCAATGCCCATCCCCAGCACGATGACGGGGATGACCTCCAGCCTTCCTGCCCACATGAGGAGGATGAAGAGCCATTTCAGGATCTCGTGCATCTGCGGGGAGACGAAGCCGGTGGTGATCCCTGTGCTGGAGACCGCGGAGATGACCTCGAAGAGGACAATGCTGGACTCAAAGAAGACCGTGGAGAAGTGGAGGGCCACGATCATGGCGACGGCCACCCCCAGGATGTACAGGCTGATGACCAGCATGTTGTTCCGGACCTCGTTCTCGGCGACGGGGTTGGGGACGTCCCGGCCCTCCCAGTGGAACGGCACCACGATCCGGGGCGGGACAAAGATCCGTTTCAGCCACCAGATCACCCCGCGGTACCCCAGGAGGACCCGGTAGAGCTTGACCCCCCCGCTGGCAGACCCCGAGGAACCCCCGATGAACATCAGGATCATGAGGAGCATCATGGAGACCGAGGCCCAGAGCTGGAGGGAGACGTCCTGGAACCCCGTGGTGGTGAGGGCAGAGACCGTCATGAAGAGGGCGTGGCGGAACGCGGGCTCAGGGTCGGATCCGGTGATGGTCATCAGGTCCAGGCCGACGAGGAGGGTGCCGATGATGACGAGGGCGAGAAGCAGCCGGGCCTGGCTGGACCGCAGCAGCGGGGAGAGCCGGCGCTTCCGGATCAGGAAATAGAAGATCATGAAGGGGAGGGATCCGGCCAGCATGATGGGGACCAGCAGGTACTCCAGGAGGGAGCTCTGGTAATAGGAGATCCCGGCAGCATGGATCGTGAAGCCCCCGGTGGAGATGGAAGTCATGGCCAGGTTCAGGGCATCCCAGGGCGGGATGCCGGAGACCAGGATCACGGCGAGGGCTGCGGCGGTGAGCACCAGGTAGACGGGCCCCATCTGCCGGCCGATGGAGACCAGGGTGGGGATGAAGGCCTCCGAATCCTCCTCCAGCCGGAAGAACCGGGCGCCGGTCAGGGAATAGCGGGAGAGGGTGGAGATGGCAAAGGCCACCATGCCGATCCCCCCGACCCACTGCATGAACGACCTCCAGAAGAGGAGCGTGGCCGGCAAGGTCTCCGGGATCACGATCAGGGTGAGGCCGGTGCAGGTCCAGCCGGACATGGCCTCAAAGAGGCTGTCGGTGAAGGGCATGCCGGCCCCCAGGGCAAAGGGGATGGCGCCCACGAGTGCTGCGGAGAACCAGACCATGGCGACGGCGGCCAGCGTGATGGAGAGCCGGCTCTCGCCCGTCCCCGGGTGGATCCGGATCATGAGACGCCCGAGGAGGAGGAAGATCACGGGAACCAGGATCATGGGGATGAAGAGGTCCCATTCACCAAAGACAGGGATGGCGAGCAGGGGAATGCAGGTGAGGAAACCGAGGAGGGTGAAGATCTCCCCCATCTCCCCTGCAATAATGGAGAAATACTCGACCCTGTCCATTGGGTAAATTTGCGCGATGATGCTATTACAATCTATCTCAGATCGCGCCCGGCAGGGACCGGTCCCGGGAAAGGAGACCCCCCACGACGTGGGTTCCCTGCCCGGACCTCTCCCGCCGGAATCGATGAAAAGGATCCCTGCTGCCGCGGGGATTAACACATATTCCCTCCGGGGATGGCAGGGAGCAGCGGGTTTCCCGGGATCCCCTCCCTTTCACTGCAGCCCCCGAAGACTCCCGACTGACCATTTTATCAGCGCCGCTCCCCCACGGGATATGAGAATAATGATCCGGTGGCTCAACCACAACTTCTCCTCCCTCCGGCCCGACCGGGCCGCGGCTCTCGCGGCGCTGCGCCACCTCTCGAAAGGGCAGAAGAAGAATCTCTGCTCAATGGAGCCGGGGACCATGAAGACCGCGGAGGGGCGGTGGTACGAAGCCCTGATCTACGAGATG
>JAJRDF010000199.1 GCA_028678555.1 Methanomicrobiales archaeon | reverse complement strand
GAGTTTTCCTGGAACGTGCTGGCCGACGAGTACATCGAGCTCGTGAAGGGGAGGCTCTACACGAAGGGGGAGGGCCGTGCGGGGGCGGCGAGGGCGCTGGCCGTGACCCTGGATGCCCTCTGCCGCCTGCTGGCCCCCTTCCTCCCCCACTTTGCCGAGGAGGTGTACCACATCCTGGCTCCCGCAGACGGCTCGATCCACCTTTCGACCTGGGCCGGGTTATCGTTCTCTGACCCGATCGCAGTGCAGGACGGGGAACGCCTGGTCCGGCTCGTCTCTGAACTGCGCCGGTACAAGCACGAGCAGGGCCTGGCCCTGAACGCCCCCTTCGGATCCCTCACCATCTACGGACCGCACCCCCTGGATGATGCGGGCGACCTGGGCCGTGCCCTCAATGCCACGGTGGAGTGGCGCACGGAAGCTCCCCGCCTGGAACGGGTGGTGAAGGAGGTCAGGTTCCAGCGGGCCATCATCGGCCCCGCGCTCCGGAAGCAGGCGGGGGCGTTCATGGAGGCGGTGAAGGCACTGCCCCCGGAACAGCTGGAGGATCCGCCGGCAACCGTGCGCATCGGCGGTGAAGAGGTGCCGGTCCCGCCCGGGTCCTTCTCACCGGTCTTCTCCTACCGGATCGGGGGAGCTGCCGTGGACGTGATCACAATCGGTGACGCGGTGGTCGCGATCCGCAGAGCGCCCTGATCTCGCCGGCCACGAACCGGCAGATCCCCTCCTTTTCTCCCAGGGCATCGATCACCACGAACCGGCCGGGCTCCTCCTCGGCGAGGGCCAGGTACTCCGCCTGCACCCGGGAGAGGATCTCTTCCTCTTCGAAGTGTTCCCTCGTGCGGCGGGCAGGGAGCCGTGCCAGGGCATCTTCCACCGGGAGGACGAGGAGGAAGGTACAGTCAGGGGCGATCGTCCAGCCGGCATGGACCGCCCGGAGCCAGGCCAGCGGTTCCGGGAGGACACCGTCCAGCATCACCGACTGGTACGCGTAGCGGCTGTCAGTATACCGGTCCGAGATGACGATGCGCCCGTCCCGGATCGCGGGCCCGACAAGGGTCGCCAGGTGGGCGGCGTGGTCTGCGGCAAAGAGGAGGGCTTCCGTCACGGGATCCACCCGCTCGGCGATGGCCCGCCGCACCTGGTCACCCACCCAGGTGGCCCCGGGTTCCCGGGTGAAGAGGGGCGAGAGGTCAGCGAGCTCCCGCTTCAGGCCTTCCATGAGACTTGACTTCCCGCTCCCGTCGATACCCTCGATCGTGATCAGCACATGGCACCCCTCCGGATCCATTCCACGGGGATGGCTCCCCGGTGCAGGGCCGTGGCCACGATGGCCCCGTCGTAGCCCGCCCCCTCCAGCAGTTCCAGGTCCCGGGGGCCCGCGATCCCCCCGCCCCAGAAGAGCCGGCCCGGGTAGGCTGCCCGGAGCTTCTCCACGTCGGGAGGGAGGCCCCGCCCGGTGCCCACGGCCCCCAGGTTCAGGAGGATGCAGCCGTCAAAGGAGAGTTCGGCCACCTGGCAGAGGAAGGGGATCGGTTCCCGGCCGGAGGGGATGACCCGGCCGTGCTTCATATCCACCGAGAGGAAACCGCCCCGGTACCGGGAAAGGTCGCTCCCGGCAGTCTCGGTACCCACCACGTTCACCACCTTCGGGTGCCGGAGGAGGTCGTTGGGGTCCCGGCACCCGCGATCCACGTAGCACCGGTCCACGAGCCCCGCGCAGTACAGGATCGCCCGGTCATCGGACCCTTTCCCCTCGATCCGGTCAAGGTCCGCCAGGTAGAGGAACCGGGGACGGATCTCGCCGATGACCGGAACGGGATCTGCCGTGGTGACGAGACATGACCGGAGGGGCCGGTACGATGCCCGGTCCCCTTTCTCCCCGTGGACCACCTGCCCCCCCCTGAGATCCATGGCCAGCACCAGCTCCATGGGGGAGAGGTTGCCTTTCCGGGATATCAATGATCGCGAAGGGGGTCGGACCTCCCGCTAGAAGAGCCAGGGGATGTGCCTTCCTGCGGACAGCTCCTTCACCTTCTCGACGCAGCGCTCCGCCTCCGCGTCCCTCCCCAGCCGCCGGAGGGCCGCTGCCTTGTTGTTCCACGGCGTGATGTCATGGGGATTGAGCGCGATGGCCCGGTCGAAGGAAGCCACGGCCTCGTCGAACCGGCCGAGGCCGGCCAGCGCGACGCCCGTGTTCGTCGCGACCACCCCGACACCCGGGTTCAGCCGGTCACACTCGCGGTAACAGGCCAGGGCGTCATCGTATTTCCGGATATCGGCCAGCGCCACCCCCTTGTTGTACCATGCCTTGGGATACGCCGGCTCGATGCCGATGATGTGATCGTAACACCGGATCGCCTCGTCATACTCCCCCTGGTAGTAGAAGCAGTTCCCCAGGGCATACCATGCCTCCAGGTGATCACTTCGGGAGGCGATGACCTGGTCCAGGCAGGGGATGGCCCCGTCGTACCGGCCCATCTGGTACAGGACCAGGCCCCGGAGGAACCAGGCATCGATCTGGAGGGGTTCC
>JAJRDF010000198.1 GCA_028678555.1 Methanomicrobiales archaeon | reverse complement strand
CGGTGATTTCATCACCGGACCGAACACGATCACCTATACCTTCACCGCCCCCTCAACACCAGGGAATTATTTCTTCCGGTGCGATGTGCACCCGGAGACGATGACCGGCACATTCATCGTGACCTGAAGAACCCCCCCCTTTTCGGATCAGGGCCTGGTCCCGAAAGTAATTGTCACTGTCCATGGAGCAGCTCACACTCTCTGAACCTGTTCTAGGGAAGGTGAAAAGGGCGAGGGGGTGCAGGGGAAGGGAGTGAGGAAGATCAGTCACTCTTCTGGCGAAGTGATTGTACCACGAGGACCCGGAGAAGTTCCCCGGTTTCGAATATGCGAAAAGAAAGGGAGTGAAAGAAGGGTCAGTAACCCCCGCCGCCACCGCCAGAGGAGATGGGAGTAGCAGTGATGACAAGGGTTCCCTGCATCCCGACGTTGGGATCGCTGCGGTAGATATAGGTACCCGGTGTCGTGGGGGCAACGAAGGTGTACGTCTTCGTCACCGGCCCGGTCACTACGGCGCTCCGGAAGATGGCGGCTGATGATGATGCCGAGGGGTACAGGGCAAAGTTGTGGGGGTCCCTGTCCTGATCGTCCAGGATCAGGGTGATCGAGGCACCTGCCGGGGCGGTGAGGGTTGCCGGGTCGAATTTATCGCCCTTCTGCGTGAGCCGGAGGGTCACGGCCTGTCCCGTGCCCGGTGCGCCGGTGGGCACGGGTGTGGGTGCCAGATGCGCTGTTGTCTCCTCCAGGCCAGCGGTGGTACCCGGCACCATCTGCCAGACCTCGCCGGATCCCTGGGGAGAGAGGCCCGGTCCGCCGTTCTGGTTGATCAGGACCAGGATCTCGTGGTCCTGGTTCTCGGAGAGACCCAGGATGAAGGCATTGACGCGGCCGCTGGGATTGTTCATCACCTTCAGGGTCCGGGTTGTCCACATGGCGTTGTCGGCCGCCGTCAGTCCCGACGCGTCGACAGGAAGCCCCCCGGGGATAAACCCGGCCGGGGGCGTGGCCGCAAGGAGCGTGCCGTTCCCCAGGATCCGGTTCTCATCCGACCAGGTCCCGAAGACGTACTTCCCCTGGAGGTTCGTGTTCAGGTTACCGTGGTACACGACGCCGCCCACGATCACGTCGCCGACATCATGGCCCAGCTCCACGATGGGGCCGATCAGGGGCTGCGTGGAGGCTGCTGTCGTGGGACACGCGCCGGAGGGCGGGGTGAAGTCATTGGACGGGTTGAAGCAGTGGGTCCCCTCCCGGATGTTCCAGGGATAGGCCCCTCCCCGGTAGATCATGAAGACCGACTCGAAGAGCCTCTGGCCTGCCATGCCGATAAACATCTTGTGGCCGCCTCCGGAATCGAAGGTGGCATAGGCGGGGTTCCGGAAGCCGTAGGCATAGATCTCGGGCGCTGCACCGGGGGTGGACACGAACGGGTTGTCCGTCGGGATCCCGTACATCTTCCCCGGACTCGTGCTGTCCACGTCGATCCGGATCACCTTCCCCAGGATCTTGGAGAGATCCTGCCCATTGCCGATGCCCGGGGTGTGGCCCATACCGGTGTCATCGGCCCGCCCACCGTCACCCAGGGGGAGGTACAGGTAGCCGTCATCGGGCCCGAAAAGGATGGTTCCGCCATTGTGGTTCTGATAGGGTTTGTCAACCTCCAGCAGGATCTTTTCCGTGTTCATGTCGACCCGGTTCATATCCGAGGAGACCTTGAACTCCGAGAGATGATTGGTGCAGCTCCAGTTGGGGTCAACTCCTGCCCTGAGGGGGGCGCTGTAATACACAAAGAGCCTGCCGTTCGTCTCGTACTGGGGGTGGAAGGCGATGGAGAGGAGGCCCCTCTCATCGTAGGCAGGGGAGAGCGTGACCATCCGGTCGCGGATGTTCAGGAACGGCTGGTCCACGATTGTACCGTCCATGTAGAAGATCTTCACGACACCGGTCTGGTCCACCAGGAAGAGCCGGCCGGAATTGTCGGGCGCGGGGACCACCATCATCGGGGAGGTAAACCCGCCGGCAATGAACTTGAGGCCGATCTGAATATCGGGCGTATGCAGCTTCGTCCTGGAAGGATACGTGGTGAAGGTAGCCGCCTCGGGCGAGTTCTGGTTCGTGAGGTCAGGAACTGTCTTAGCAGTCACGGTCACGGACTGGGTTGCCAGCGGTGTGACCGGGGTGTGATCGTTGTTGACCAGCTGGACCGAGATGGTGTGTGTCCCTGCTGACACGTTCGTGAACGTGTAGCTGGTGGCAGCGATGTGGGCCCAGACCGCCGAGGCACTGGCCGGGATCGCGGGACTGCTGGGATTGGTGGGGAGCGGGGAAACGTCCAGGTAGTAGTGGACATGCCCCTCGCCCGGGACGCTGGGCTGCCCCTGCCTGTCAACCACGTTGAAGTTGGAGACCTGGATGGTGACCGGCACGTTCCCGGCGGCATCCGTTGCCCCGTCCTTTGGCGAGGTGATGGTGACCGAGGGGTTCACAGACCCTGTGACCGTCACCGTGACGCTGGCAGTTGCGAGCGGCGTAACC
>JAJRDF010000197.1 GCA_028678555.1 Methanomicrobiales archaeon | reverse complement strand
CTCCGGGATCATAGGGAGTCCGGCCATGATCACACCATCCCCGCGAGCGCTGCATCCGCGATGAGCAGGATCAGGCCGAAGAACCCGATGGCCCCCAGGTACGCCCAGTAACCGCTCACCACCTGGTTGATCCGGAACCGGGCGACACCGATCCGGAGCAGGATCACTGCCAGGAACAGGACGGCAAAGACCTTCAGGGCAAAGAAGGCCAGGTCCACCACCAGGGCCGCGATGCCCGTGAGGCCCAGGAGGGGCGAGAGGTTCCAGGGGAGGAACATGGCGACGGCCAGGCTGCCCATGACGATCGTCTTCACCCCCAGGGAGAGGGTGAACATGGCCAGGTTCCGGCCCGAGTACTCCAGGAGCAGCCCCCCGGCCAGCTCCGTCTCGGCCTCCGGGGTGTCGAACGGGATCCGGGAGACCTCGCCGGGGATGACGAGCATGACCAGCACGAGGAGCAGGAGCGCACCCAGGAACCCCACCGGCCCGACGATGGACCAGATGGGAGTCGTGGTCAGGGTCAGGAGGGAGAAGGGGAGCCCGACCCCGGCGAACCCCAGGCGCCAGGCCACCCCGATGATGGCCAGCGCGAAGGGGAATTCGTACGAGATCATGGTCACCATCTCCCGCTGGGCCCCCACCGTGGCGTAGGGGGAACCGGAGGAGAACCCGCCGGCTACCATGGCGAGCGCCGGGACCGTCAGCAGGTACATGACCAGCACCAGGTCCCCATACTGTCCGAGGACCGGCGCCAGGGGTCCGATCGGCAGGTAGAGGAGGATGACCAGTGACGAGGCCAGCGCCAGCAGCGGTGCCCCGTTGAAGAGCCAGGGGATGGCGTTCTCGGGAACAATGGACTGCTTCACCAGCAGCTTCCTCAGGTCCGTGAACGGCTGGGAGAGCGGCGGGCCGATCCGGGCCTGCATCCGGGCGGCCAGTTTCCGGTCCACCCCCATGATCAGGAGCCCCGAGATGATCCCGTAAAGCGAGACGAGCACGGCCCCGATGATGATCACCCCGAGGGAGAGGGCGAGCGTCATCGCTGCAGCCTCCGGGTCTTCTCCACCGAGAGGCGGTGGAGGTCTTCCTTGGTCAGGATGGACCGGTTTGTGCCCCGGACGATGGCCACCCGGTCCGTGCAGGAGAGGCACGGGTCAATGGAGGCCACGATGATGGGGATGTCGGCGATCTGCTCGCCCCGGAGCATCGGGATCCAGGAGTGCAGGTTCGAGTAGCTGGAGGCCTTCACCTTCCAGGTGGTGGGGGCCTCCTGTGCATCCATCCGGACGTAGTGGAGCACCTCGCCCCGGGGCGCCTCGTGCCGGCCCACCGCCTCTCCCTTCGCCTTCTTCAGGGTGAGCAGCAGCTTGGCGAGTTTCGGCTCCCAGATGATGGGCCCCTCGGGCATGGCCGCCAGGCACTGCTCGATGATGTCAATGGATTGGGGGATCTCCAGCAGACGGACAACGATCCGGTCATACACGTCCCCCCGGATCTCGCCGGTGAGCCGGTCCGGGAGGATGGGCTCGATCTGGAGATCCCCGTAGGCCGCGTAGGGGTAGTCCACCCGCACGTCCTTCGCGATCCCGGATGCACGGGCCGTGGGCCCGACCACGCAGAGGTCCCGGGCCATCTGGGGGGTGAGAATCCCGTGGTCGCGGCACCGGAGGGTGATGGAGGCATCCTTCAGGAAGATCTCCAGGAGCTTCTCCTGGAGGCCCTTGTAGGTCCGGAGGAGCTCCCGGATCGTGGGGACCTGCTCGGGGGTAATGTCCCGGCGGACCCCGCCGACCTGGATCATGGCGTAGTTGACCCGGTTACCGGTGATCAGCTCGATGAGATCCATCGCCTGCTCCCGGACCCGCCAGGAGAGGTAGAGGAGCGAGTCGAACCCCAGCTCGTGGGCTGCGACGCCGGCCCAGAGCAGGTGGGACTGGATCCGCTCCAGCTCGCCCATGATCGTCCGGATGTAGTCGGCCCGGGCCGGCACCTCGATCTCTGCCACCTGCTCCACTGCCCGGGCAAAGGCCAGGGAGTGGACCAGGCCGCAGATCCCGCAGATCCGGTCGCACAGGTGCACGATCTGGACGGGGTTCCGGCGCATCCCCATCCACTCGATTCCCCGGTGGGTCTGGCCGGGAGCGAAGTCCACGTCCTTCACCTGTTCGCCTTCCATCGTGAAGGTGAACATCACCGGTTCCTTGAGCGCCGGGTGGATGGGCCCGATCGGGATCGTGTAGGGCACGGTCTTGGCCTTCTCGCCGCTCATTCCTTCTTCACCTCCTCTTTCTTTTCAGGTGCCTGTGGTGACGGCAGCTCCTTTGCTGCCGGCTTCCCGGCCGTTTCCTTCTCTGCAGCGGGCGATACTGTTGGTTGCACAGGCGCCTTCTTCTCAGCGACCGGTGTTGCTGCCTTCGGCTTCTCTGCGGGTTCCACGATCTCCTTCTCCGAGATGGCGCACTCGCCCTTCCCCTCCGCGATGGTGACGGCGGGGGCCGGCCGGCCCTTCGGCCGCCGGACCTCCCAGAGGTTCTTCACCATCGAATCG
>JAJRDF010000196.1 GCA_028678555.1 Methanomicrobiales archaeon | reverse complement strand
ATCGGGATCACGGCCCCGTCGTCCAGTGCCTCAAGGCCGATCCCGCCGGCGTTCCGGTTCTTCACGTTCGTCAGCGTGCGGAGGAGTTCCCCCATCACCTCGCCCCCCGCTCCGTGCATCAGGCTGACCTTCATGGGCCTTCCACGTCGATCTCCAGGTTGGTCACCACGATCTCGCGCCCCTGGGTGAGCTCGGGAAGGCCCCCGCACCGGGGGCAGACAAAGACCTCTGATCCCTCGTACCCGCAGGTGCACCGGGTCCGGGGAGGAACCTTGCGGTAGCAGAGAGAAGTTCCGGAGAAGAGGGGGTCCTCCTCGACGATGGCATGGAACAGGAACTCCACCTGCTCCGGGTTCACCATGGCGAAATCGCCGATATCGACAAGGACCCGTTTCACCGCCCGGGCATGGTGGTCTTCGGCCGCCCGGCGTGCGGTGGCATAGATGTCGTACGCGATCCCGTACTCGTGCATCACTCCTCCATGGCGGCGTAGACCTGCCTGAAGAGTTCCCGGGTCTCGAGCCCCTCGGCCCGGGAGAGCTTCTGGATCGCGAATCCCACGTGGACCAGGACAAAGTCCCCCACCTGTGCGTCCACCAGATCCAGCCGGACCTCCTGCCGGAGGTCACCATAGTCCACGAGACCGATGTTCCCCTCCCTGATCTCGATCACTTCCGCGGGCACCGCAATGCACATGTCTGGAACCCCTCCGATACTCGCTCCCCCTGGTCCTCCTCCTGATGGGGAAACGCCGGGGAGGAGATTTGAACTCCCGAGGTGCCAAGCACCAGTGGCTTTCAAGGCCACCGCCTTTCCGGACTAGACTACCCCGGCTCTCTTAGAGGTTGGCTACCCGCGGGTAAAAAGGGTGAGGGTGATCCTTATCTCCGCCTGAGGGCGAGGAAGAGGAGCGAGAGGAGCCCTATGGCTGCCGGAAGCGGGGTCTCCTGGGTGGGGGTGGGGGACGGGGTCTCGGCAAAGTACGACGCGCAGGTGGTACAGACGGAGGCCGCGTCCGCATTCTCGGCCGTGAGGGTCACGCTTCCCTGGTCGGTATAGGTGGCAGGATAGACCTTCACGTACACGGGTCCGCCCCGGGTTTCAATGGATACGGATTCTCCCCCCACGGTCCCCTTCTGGTTCAGCGTATAGCGGTTGCCGGCCTCATCCACGTACTCCAGGATCCAGTCGATCCCGGATGAGGTGCGGATCCGGAGGGTCCCTCCCGCCGAGTCCACGGTGAAGTAGGCAGGTGCAGTCCGCGAGGACGTGGCCACGACCACCACGTCAGGCCTGGCCGCGGTGGTGACAGGGGCGGTGGTGGCGGCTTCCGTCACCGCGAACTCCGCCGTGCCAATATACCCCTTGGCATCCGAGAACGAGACCTTGTAGGTCCCTCCTCCGGTGATGGCGATCGTATCCATGAAATCCCCGTTATTCGTGGCGATATACTCAGGTCCGAAGACCACCTCGCTGCCCTTCGACACCCGGATCTCGGTGCCGTTGTTCCCGGTCGAGGAGAGGCTTCCCTTCAGGTAGAGCCAGCCGTTGTAGGGCTGGACACGGGGTGACGTGATCGTGATCTCGTCAGACCGGTCCACCAGGGTCACGTAATGGAATTTCTGGGCGGCCCCTCCGAACGCCTCCTCTCCATTGGGATAGGGATCCACCAGCTCCAGGAGGTACTGCCCCTGGGGAAGTCCTTCCGTGGGGAACGAGGCCGAGAAGACACCGCCTTCCTGGACCACGATCTGCGACCGGTTCACCTCTTTCTTCGTGTACAGCATCTGGTAGAAGATGAGATCCGTGGAGAATCCCGGATTCAGGGTTCCCAGGCTCGAACCCTCCACCATCAGAATCTCCCCCACGCTGATCCGATCGGGGGCCGCCATCTCGACGTAGGCAGCCTGCACGCCCCCGATGAGCAGCACGGCTGCGAGTATATACCCGAACACCCTATTCATAAAGTAGGATCTGCCGCGGGAGTATAAATGGTTCCTGTTGCCGAGGAGAAACCCCTGGCCTGCTGGGCCGGAAAGGACCGGATCGGGGCGGAGATGCTCCCCTCCCTCACCGTTATCTTCCGGAGCGGAGGGTGTTCCTGGAACCGGTGCCTGATGTGCGGGTACCGCTCCGTCCGGATCGACGGACAGCCCGGCCAGCTGGCGACCCGGATCCTGGCACAGCTCTCCTGGATCCGGTCCCACCACGATCCCGCATCGTACGACCTCGTCAAGATCTACACCTCCGGCTCGTTCCTGGATTCCTGCGAGGTCCCCCCTGCTGCCCGGGACGCGGTGGGGGATGCCTTCCGGGGAAAGGTGGTGATCGCCGAGACCCGGCCAGAGTTTGTCACTCCTGAGGTGCTGGACGATTTCATCGCCCGGGTGGATGACGGCTCCCGCGCCGTTCCCCTCTATACCGCCATCGGCCTGGAGACCACCGATGATGGCATCAGGGAGAAATGCATCAGGAAAGGATTCACGTTCGCGGATTATCTCGGGGCGGCCCGCATCGCCCGGGATGCCGGGGCAGGGGTCAAAGCCTACCTGCTCCAGAAACCGCCGTTCCTC
>JAJRDF010000195.1 GCA_028678555.1 Methanomicrobiales archaeon | reverse complement strand
TTCATCAGGCTGAAGGCCGAGCCGTAGAGCGCCTCCTGGCTGGCCGGGTCCGCGTGGAGCGCCGCAGTGAAGGAGACGAGGGCCGCCGGAAACTGGTTCTCCATCACCGCCCAGAACCCGTCCTCGATGTGCTGGTCCGCCGCTCCCCCGGTGTCGTCAGGCGGATCGTCTGTGTACTGTCCGGGATCGGGTGCACGAGCGGGAATCTCCCCTGCACCCCAGTGGTTTTCGGTCATCATCAATGGACCTGCGAGAGTGGTGGTGGAATGGTTAAGTGTTTTTGAGTAAATCTAATGAAAATCGATTATTTATAGATAATTCCGTCGTAAAATTCCTGAAATATCAAACAGTCCCTGTTTACTGCGGAAAAACGCTATCTTCATATCATTCCTGCAAATGTCTGAAATAGGCTCCGGTTTACGTTTCTGAACCTTTTAATGAAGTCTTCTCTCATCCATAGGTTTATATTCAAGATGCAGGTGAAATTGAAACCCTGTTGATTCCGGAGGGCCCGGATTCTGGCATCCCGGGAGGTGGATGACCGGAACCGGGGAGGTTGCCATTCCAGTCCCCCTGCCCCGTACCGATCGTGGGATACCGGCGGTCCGGTTTTCTGCAAACTGGGGGAACCCCTAAATCCTCCCGGTCCCCAACATCCGGGTGGATACGGCGAGGGTGACGCATGGCGGAAGAAACGCACCAGGAACAGAAAGCCGGTACCGGGCCCGGGGAGAAGGGGGCCGAAGGTGCCGGAAAGACGAAGCAGGCAGAGCTGAAGATCTCGGGGATGACCTGCGCCACCTGTGCCGTGACCATCGAGAAGTCCCTGCAGGGCGTGGAGGGGGTGGGAAAGGCAGAGGTGAATCTCGGCCGGGAGACGGCCCGGGTGGAGTATGACCCCTCCCGGGTGAAGGCCGGAGACCTGCAGAAGGCAGTGGAAGAGGCCGGCTACCAGGTAGTCCCCGAACGGGTAACCATCAAGATCGGGGGGATGACCTGCGCCACCTGCGTGGAGACGAACGAGGCTGCGCTCAAAGCGCTGGATGGTGTACTCTCCGCCACCGTGAACCTGGGATCCGAGCGGGCCTATGTCACCTACAACCCGTCCCTCGTCGGTATCCCGGAGATGAGGCGGGCCATCGAGGAGGCGGGCTACCAGTACCTGGGCATCGAGGGCGAGGACACCGGCGACCTGGAACGGGATGCCCGGGAGAAGGACCTGAGGGACAAGCGGAACCGGATCATCGTGGGATTCGGGGTCTCCATACCGCTGATGATCCTCATGTACCTCCCCCACGTCCACCTCCCCATCCCCATGTCCCTCTTCATGCTGGTGGTTACCCTCCTGCCGTTCATCTACCTCTCCTACCCCATCTTCCTGGCCGCGTACCGGGCCCTGAAGAACCGGGTGCTGAACATGGACGTGATGTACGCGATGGGGATCGGGGTTGCCTACGGTGCCAGCGTGCTGGGGACCTTCTCCATCGTCCTCACAGAGGACTTCATGTTCTACGAGACGGCGCTCATGCTGGCCGCATTTCTCATGCTGGGTCGGTACCTGGAGGCCCGGGCCAAGGGCCGGACCTCGGATGCCATCCGGAAGCTGGTGGCGCTGGCCCCGAAAACCGCCACCATCGTCAGGGAGGACCGGGAGGTGGAGGTACCCCTCCCGGACGTCCAGGCCGGTGATGTGGTGGTGGTGAAACCCGGGGAGAAGGTGCCGGTGGACGGCGAGTCCTCCGTGGACGAGTCCATGATCTCGGGGGAGCCGCTCCCGGTGCTGAAGCGGAAGGGGATGCAGGTGGTGGGGGGGACCGTAAACCAGAACGGGGTGATCCGGTTCCGGGCCACCCGGGTCGGGAAGGAGACGTTCCTTGCCCAGATCATCCACCTGGTCGACGAGGCACAGGGATCCAAGCCGCCCGTGCAGCGGATCGCGGACCGGGCAGTGACGTACTTCATCCCTGTCGTGCTGGCCATCGCCATCGGATCGTTCCTGCTCTGGTACCTGGTGCTGGGAAACACGCTCCTCTTTGCCCTCACGGCCCTCATCTCGGTCCTCGTCATCGCCTGCCCCTGTGCGCTGGGCCTGGCCACCCCCACGGCAGTCACGGTGGGGATCGGGCGGGGGGCCGAGCTCGGGATCCTGATAAAAAGGGGCGAGGCCCTGGAGACCCCGGAGAAGCTCACGGCCATCCTCTTTGACAAGACCGGCACCCTGACCAGGGGGAAGCCGGAGGTGACGGACGTGGCCGCGACCGGCATCACGGAAGCGACCCTCCTCTCCCTCGCCGCCAGCGTGGAGAAGAACTCACTCCACCCCCTGGCGGAGGCCATCGTCCGGAAGGCGGAAGACTGGAAGGTGATCCTGCAGCCGGTCGACGGGTTCGACACGCTGGGCGGGAGGGGCGTCGTGGCCCAGATCCTGGGGGAGGAGGTCGTAATCGGGAACCGGCTCCTCCTCTCCGAACGGAATATCCCCGTGATTGCGGACCTGGAGCAGCGGATCGCCCTCCTGGAAGGGGAGGGGAAGACCGTGATGCTCGTTGCCGCGGGCGGCCAGTTCGCCGGTCTCATCGCGGTCGCCGACACCCTGAA
>JAJRDF010000194.1 GCA_028678555.1 Methanomicrobiales archaeon | reverse complement strand
TTCCTTTTCTGCTGGAGAACGTGAAACATCATGGTGCTCCAGTTGATGGAGGACTTTCCAATCACGATGAGATGGAAAAATCACCATTCTCCCGGACCAAGAAAAGCCTGTTATAGTCCCGGATCGTACAGTCTCAGAACGCAGGTACAGGTGGAAACGTGGCCGACGTCCAGGAACTGCTGAAGCTTTCGGAACTGGTGGAACGGTCCGGGCTTCCCGAGGCGGAAGTGAAGCGGCATGTGCGGAACTTCGGGGAGTTCTTCACCACGGTGAAACAGGGCAGGACCAAATTCTATGATGGCACGTCGGTTGAACTGCTGAAGCGGATCCACGATCTCACGGAACACGGAACCACCGCCCCCTCCATCCGGGGCATCCTCAGGGGATGTCAGAGCGGGTCAGCGGAGGTCGCGGACCTGGGCATGTGCGTCTCCCTGCCGGTCGTCGCACCCGCAGAGGAGAAGGCAGCGGATGCCCTGACCCTCGGGGTCCTCTCTGACATCGGCATGCTCCAGGCATCCCTCAGGGAGCTCCAGGAGGAAGTGGCCCTGCTGCGGGGCCAGGTGAGGGACCATGACCAGAAGATCATCTCCCACCAGCAGATTCTGAAGCGGGTCTGCCACGAGGTGGAGGACCGGAAGATGGATACCCTTGCGGAAAAGCTGGAGCGCCAGCAGCAGCCCTTCTGGAAGCGGTTCGTGCCAGGGGACGCCCAGAAGAAACTCTAGAAGGACCCTGCCGTTCTTTTTGTCTTCTCATCCCCGCAGCCGCTGCTCCCATCCCGGCGGCTATTCGTTGAACTTCCGGTACAGGAAGTACCCCAGGGCCAGGAACAGGGCGGAAAAGACCAGGAGAAGTACCACGTCCACGGCAATACCAAAGTGGGTGGGACCCCCGAACCCGTGCTGGATCAGGTCGTTCCCGTAGGTGAGGGGCGAGCACCTGGCCACCGCCTGCCCCCACGGCGGCATCGTCTCCAGCGGGATGAAAACCCCGCTGATGAAGATCAGGGGGAGCCGGACCAGGTTGAGGAGGGACATCACCTCGCCCACGTTCTCGGTGGGGTAGGCGGAGAAGACGGCGCCCATGGCAGCAAAGGTGAAGCAGGAGAGGGCGATGGCGGAGAGCAGGACGGGGAGGGAGGTCACGGATGTGCCCAGCAGGATCGCGGCCCCGATGACCAGCATGAGGCAGATCGATCCGGAAAAGAGAAGGCCGGAGAGGCTCTCCCCAAGGACCAGGGCAAAGAGGGAGACGGGGGCCGAGAGGAGGCGGTCAAAGGTCTTTGTCCGCCGCTCGATGGGGATGGCGACCGGCTCGATGGACGAGGCAGAGAAGAGGGAGGTGATGGCGATGAGGCCAGGGATCAGCGTCGCCAGGGGGGCACTCTTCCCGACGGCAAATGCCAGCAGCATGAAGACCGGAAAGAGGAGCCCGGACATGTAGATATTGGGCTTCAGGTAATAGATGACGAGATCCTTCTTGGCAATGGCCCAGGCCCCGTACAGGTCGTTCCTGAAGTAATGGAGGGAGTACTCCATGGTCATTTCCCCTTCTGGTTATGGCCCCGGTCCAGGCCGGTGAGCCGGACGAAGACGTCCTCCAGGCTGGGCCCCTGGGTGTTCACGGCCAGGGGCCGGACCCCCGTCTCCTTCAGTGATGCCATGGCCGCCTCCAGCACGCCTCCCGGATCCGGTGTGAAGAGCCGGACCCGGTCCCCCTCCTTCCTGACCTCGCTGACCCCCGGGATCCGGTGCAGCATCTCCACGACGTCCGGGGACGCGTGGTCAAAGACCAGTTCCACGGACTGGACGCTCTCGATGGCCTGCTTCAGCCGCTCCGGGGTATCGATGGCGGCGATGGTCCCCCGGTTGATGATGGCCACCCGGTGGCACAGGGCATTGGCCTCCTCGATGTTGTGGGTGGTGAGAAAGACCGTGACACCCCGGTCGTTCAGGTCCCGGATCACGTCCCGGATGATCAGGTTGGACTGGACGTCCAGCCCCGACGTGGGCTCGTCCAGGAAGAGGAGCTGCGGGTCGTTGACGAGCCCCATGGCGAGGGTGAGCCGGCGCTTCATCCCCTTCGAGAATCCATGGACCCTGTCGTCCTTCCGGTCCATGAGCTGGAACGTCTCCAGCAGCTCCCGGGCCCGCGTCTCCCGTTCAGTCTTCCCCACGTGGTACAGCTCGGCGGTGAACATCAGGTTCTGCCAGGCCGTCAGGTCGTCGTAGATGTTGGAGGTCTCCGGGACGATCCCCATGTGGCTCCGGGCAGTGAGGGTCTCCCTCACGATATCGTGCCCCAGGATCGTGGCAGTCCCCTCCGTAGGCAGCGTTATTCCGGTGAGGATCCGGATCGTGGTGGTCTTCCCAGCCCCGTTGGGCCCCAGGTACCCGAAGATCTCCCCCTCCGGCACGGTGAAGCTCACGCGGTTCACGGCGGTGAGTGTGCCGAACTTCTTGGTGAGGCCGGTGACCTGGATGGCGGACATGGCAGGGCTCTCCTGAGGAATGGTGGAGCGCAGGGGTGTATTACGTGTATCGGGCGGGCCCCTCCCGGATGGTTGATATGGTCGCGGGGATCATATCGAACGAAGGTAC
>JAJRDF010000193.1 GCA_028678555.1 Methanomicrobiales archaeon | reverse complement strand
GCAGGACAGAGTGGCATATCAACTTCCAGAACTGCAATGGAAGCCATGGGGTCCCCCCGCTCAACCCGAGCATCATGGTCCCTGGCACCACTGACCACAGGAAACGGAAAGGCACCACCTTTAAACCATCACCGGGAGAACATACCTCCTGATCCGCATGAATCCCCCGCATATCCGGGACATGGCAGTATCAGCGGCGGTGATCACGGTGTCCACCTCCCGGACGCCGGAGACCGACGAGAGCGGGAAAGCCATCCAGGACCTTCTTCGGGGTGCCGGGATTGAGGTCACCTACTATGCCCTGGTACCCGACCGCATCCCCATGATCCGGACGGCCCTCCTCACCGCGTTGGATCATGCCGGCTGCGTGATTCTCACAGGGGGGACCGGCCTCACTCCGGACGACTGCACCATCGAAGCGGTCCAGCCGCTGCTCGAGAAGACGATGGAAGGATTCGGCGAGCTCTTCCGGTGGAAGTCATTCCAGGAGATTGGGACCTCGGCGTATCTCTCGCGGGCCCTTGCCGGGATCATGGACGGGAAGGCGGTCTTCTGCCTGCCGGGATCACTTCCCGCCGTGACCCTGGCCACCCGGGACCTGATCCTTCCTGAGATCCGGCACATCCTCTCCCACAGTTCGCTCCCCCCCTCATGAGGGCGCCGCGGCAGTCGCAGAAGGATTTCCAGATCGCTTCCTGTCGGGGCCCTCGCTCTCATGTGGAGTATCGGGACGCTCTCGGGGGCTCCGCTGCGGCACCGCCCCCGCCGCGTGGGCACCCCCCGCCGGTTGATCCGGATCGCTGAACTTCGGTTTTTTCTGACGTGAGGAACTATCCTCTTGCCGTGGGGGCGGGACCGGGAGGGGGCTCTGCCCATCCCGCACTAAACGCAGTAACCACCTGTTGTAACTAAGGGAAGGAACCGGAGTGGAACAACCTGACAGTTGCGAAAGGCTACTGCCCTGCCCGTCTCACCGCGAGACGTCCAGGAGTGCCACCCGCTCCAGCACGAGATCGAGGAACCGGTCTCCGCCTGCCGCGGCCAGTTCATCGTCCGTGATGGCGAAGGCCTCTGCCAGCCACCGCCGCTTCTCCCCGGTGATCCGGTCCCAGTCCTCCTCCCCGAATTCCATGCAGCCGGTGAGGCCATCCCAGGCCGCCTCCACCGGCGGTGCCAGGATGACAAAGCACCGGTTGGTACCGGCATGGATCCCGAACCCGGTGGCGACGCTGCACTGGCGGGAGCCGGCCGCATAGAGGAGGACCTCCATCTCCAGGGTGTTCGCAATGGGATTCCCGCCCGCCACCGAGCGGAGGGCCCCCCGGATCGCCGCCTCCGCGTGGGCCCGGCCGGCCAGCCGGTCCGCATCCAGGCAGATGATCCTGGTCCGGTGCTTTTCCCCCAGCCGGCGGATGCGGTCCAGGAACCGGGCTGGATCCGGAACGATGAACACCGCCTGCCGGATCCCGAAGGCCTCCGCCATCAGGATCCCGCGGGGCTCCTTCATCAGTCACCCCCGGGGAGCCGGGTCTGGGGATCGGGAGGAGGCGGGGCCGCATCGCCGGCGGGTCCCCGTTTCCGGCCGCGGCCGCCGATATCGGCGAGGACCTGCGCCCCCACCGCCCGGCCCAGGAGCGGGGTGAGCACCTCCAGCCCGGCCTCCGCCACGTCCCGGGGCGAGGTGATCCCCTGGTTGAAGAGGCGCCGTGCCCGGACCCTCCCGATGCCCCGCAGCGAGACCAGGGGCAGGAGCTCCGGTTTCACGCCGTACTTCATCCGGGTCTCCATGGCGGCGACAGCCTCGCCATGAACCGGGGCAAAGGCCCGGGAGATCCGGGTCGCCCCGTGGAGGAGCCACCCCACCCCCTCCGTGAGGCCGTAGATGTCGCCGGGGTTGATGCTGTACCGCTCGCAGATCATCGCCTCCCCCACCTCGCCAGCCCAGTCCTGCAGCACGAGCGCAGTCTTCAGGCTCCGGTAGAAGTCCATGAACGCCTCCTCGTCGTCCATGGGGACCTCCACCCAGAGATCCTCGCCGTGGTCCCCCACGAACCGGTCCAGGAGCGGGATGTCCCCCTGCCGGACGTAGAGAGTGAGCATGTCCGGCGTGCTGCAGACCAGCTGGAGGAGGCCGGTGTCCGAGTACTCGGTGACACAGGAGAGGGCCTGCAGCATCATGTCGGCGCTCCGGGGATCCAGGTAGAGGCGCGAGACCAGGGATCCGTACTCGGTGGCCGAGAGGTGCCCGGGAGGCAGGTGAGCATCTCCACGCCGGTAAGCCATTCCAGGATCCGGTCCACGTGCCGCTCCAGGGGGCCCCGGGACTTCTTCTGGTAGGCAAGCAGGGTGCCGTCCATGAACCGGAGGATCTCCTCCCGGCTGGAGGCAAAGCCCGTGGCGACAAGGGAGAGGACGTGGGTGCAGAGGGCCGCCCGGGTGGTGCACCGGGAGGAGACGTCCTCGGGTGCCGAGTTCACGTAGTGTTCTGCCAGGGACTGGAGGGCGATGGCATCCTTGGCGATCAGCACCGCCTCGCCGTAGGGGTCCAGGCCGGGCCGCCCTGCTCTCCCTGCCATCTGGTGGTACTCCCGGACCGGGATGGGCTGCATCCCCT
>JAJRDF010000077.1 GCA_028678555.1 Methanomicrobiales archaeon | reverse complement strand
CTTGGTTTGGTGCGGGAGGGGGCGAGCCCCCTCCCGGCCTCTCCCCTGTGAGGATATGACGTCAGGTCGGTGGACACCGATGAACATCCTGTCCCGGAACACCGGCGGGGGGTGCCCACGCGGCGGGGGCGGCGAGCCCCCGAGAGCGTCCCAGTAGTATTAGGTGATGAGAGAACACCGAGGTACCTGGTTCGGATGATACTGCGGAGGTCGCGGGCGCCGCTACCTCGGCTTGCGGAGGCGTTCCAGGAATTGGGCCTGGATCCCGTGGTACCGGGAGACCCCCTCGGCATGGCACTGGTCGATGGTGGTGGAGTCGAACGACACGAGATCCGTGGAGTAGATGGCATGCGGCGAGGACCGCCCCACGACAACCGCTGACCCCTTGTAGAGCCGGAGGTCGACCGTGCCGTTCACCCGTTCCTGGGTGGTCCCGATGAAGGCGTTCAGGGCGAGGAAGAGGGGTTCCCGCACGAGGCCCATGTAGGCCAGCTCGGACCACTTGGCATCCACCATGGCCTTGAAGGCCAGCTCCTGACGGGTGAGCACCAGCTGCTCGATGTCCCGGTGGGCCACCAGGAGGGCCGTCGCTGCCGGGTGCTCGTACACTTCCCGGGCCTTGAGGCCCAGGATCCGGTCCTCGATCATGTCGTTGCGGCCCACGCCGTTCCGGCCCGCCCGCAGGTTCATCTCCTGCACGAGATCGTACCCCTGCATCCGGTTCCCGTTCAGGGCCACGGGGATCCCGGCCTCGAAGGTGATGGTCACCATCTCGGGCCGGTCCGCCGCCTTCTCGGGGGATACCGTCCAGCGGAAGATCCCCTCCGGCGGGTGGAACGCCGGGTCCTCCAGCCGGCCGCCCTCGATGGAACGGTTCCAGCAGTTCTCGTCCACGCTGTAGGGGTTTTCCTTACTGACCGACGGCACCGGGATCCCGTGCTTCCGGGCATACTCGATCTCCCACTCCCGGGTCAGGTTCAGCTCCCGGATGGGTGCCACCACCTCAAGGCCGGCGCTCCTTATGGTGAAGTCGAACCGGAGCTGGTCATTCCCACGGCCTGTACAGCCGTGGCCCACCGCGGTCGCCCCTTCCTTCAGGGCTACCTTCACGGTCTCCCCGGCGATCAGCGGGCGTGCGAGGGCCGTCCCCAGGGGGTACCCCTCGTAGGACCCGTTGGCCCTGAGGGAGGGGAAGACGTAGCCGTCGACGAACTGCTCCCTCGCGTCAATGGTCACATGGTGGTCGGCCAGTTTCTGCCCCTTCTCCACCGCGGCGCGGAGGTCGGCCTCGGGCTGCCCCACGTCCACGACCACCGTGACGACGCGGTCATAGCCATACCGTTCCCGTAAGAGCGGGATGCAGATCGAGGTGTCCAGCCCCCCGGAATATGCAAGGACAATGGTTCCCTTTCCCATGCGTGTTCCTCCGGTACGTCTTCACCTGCAGAACGCAGGAGACATCCCGACAGGCTGATCCCGCCGGGTGAATGTATCAGGTTTTCTCTCCGCCGATATAAAGAGTGGGGCGCCGGTCACGGGCAGATGGGATAACCGGTCCTCCCGATCCATGGACCGAACCGGTTCCCACGGTTCCCCCTTCACCCGCCGATGTAATGGCCCAGCGGCTCGATGGTGATCTTCTCCTTCCGGATGGCATCGATGGCCTGGGCCGCAGCCCGGGCCGCCTGGATCGTGGTGATGTACGGGATCCCGTAGTCCACCGCGGTCCGCATGATCTGGTAGTGATCCTGCCGGGACTGCTTGTCCTTGGGGGTGTTGATGATGAGGCTGACCTCGCCCCGGCGGATCATGTCAATCACGTTGGGTGACCCCTCCTGCACCTTCCGGACCATCTGGGCGGCGAGGCCCTCGCCGTTCAGGAACTCCACCGTGCCGCTCGTCCCCATGAGCTCGAGGCCCAGGGAGACGAGCTTCCGCGCCACCGGGGCGATCTCCGCCCGCTGGTCCCCGGAGAGGGAGATGAAGACCTTCCCCTCCGTGGGGATCTCGTTGTCGGCGGCGATACAGGCCTTGTAGTAGGCCCGGCCGAAGTCGTAGTCGATCCCCATCACCTCCCCCGTGGACTTCATCTCGGGTCCGAGGACCGTGTCCACGCCCGGGAGCTTGTTGAACGGGAGGAGCACCTCCTTCACCGCCACGTGGTGGATGGGCCTGGCCCTGACCCCCAGGTCCCGGATCCGGAGCCCCATCATCACCTTGGCCGCCACCTTTGCGAGTGGGATCCCGGTCGCCTTGGAGACGAAGGGCACTGTCCGGCTGGCCCTGGGGTTGGCCTCCAGCACGAATACCACCCCATCCTTGATGGCGTACTGGATGTTCACGAGGCCCACGACTCCCAGCTGCAGCGCGATCCGCCGGGTATAGTCCTCCAGGCGGGCCACGATATCAGGGGAGAGAGACTGGGGCGGGATCACGCAGGCAGAGTCGCCGGAGGGGACCCCCGCCTCCTCGATGTGCTCCATGATCCCGCCGATGAGAACCTCCTCCCCGTCGCAGGCGGCGTCCACGTCGATCTCGACCGCGTTCTGGATGAACTGGTCGATGAGCACCGGGTGTTTCCGGGAGACCCGGACCGCTTCTGTGATGTAGGTCTGGAGCTCCGCCTCGTCATGGACGATCTCCATGGCCCTCCCGCCCAGCACGTAGGAGGGGCGCACCAGCACCGGGTAACCGATCCGTGCGGCGATGGCCTTCGCCTCCCCCTCGCTGTACGCAGAGGAGTTGGGGGGGCTCGGGATCTGCAGCCGGTCCAGGAACGCGCTGAACCGGTCCCGGTCTTCGGCGATGTCCATGGCGTCCGGGGACGTGCCCAGGATCTTCGTGGGCATCCCCAGGCGCTGGAGTTCCTTCTCCAGGGGAACCGCGAGATTGATGGAGTTCTGGCCCCCGAACTGGACCATGACGCCGTCGTACCGGTCCTTCTTCAGGATGTTCACCACGTCCTCCAGCTGCATGGGCTCAAAGAAGAGCCGGTCCGAGGTGTCAAAGTCGGTGGATACGGTTTCAGGATTGTTGTTGACGATGTGGACCTCCACCCCCAGCTCCCGCAGCGCCTTCACCGCGTGGACGGTGCAGTAATCGAACTCGATCCCCTGCCCGATGCGGATGGGGCCGGACCCCAGGATCAGCACCTTGGGCTTTTCCGTCCGGGTCACCTCATCCTCCGTCTCCCAGGTGGAGTAGAAGTAAGGAGTGGTGGCCGGGAACTCAGCGGCGCAGGTGTCCACCATCTTGTAGGTGGGCTCGCCGGCGGCCCCTTCGATCTCCTCCCAGGATCTCCCCGTGATCTTCACCAGCTCCGCGTTGGAGAACCCGTACTGCTTGGCCAGCGGGACGAGGGCCGTGGAGTAGGCGGTGGCCAGCTGCTTCTCCAGGTCCACGATGTGCTGCACCTTGGTGAGGAAGAACGGATCAATGTAGGTGAGGGATGCCACCTCGGAGACCGTGAAACCTGCCTTCAGCGCGTCGAAGAGGCAGCCGAACCGCTCGTCCGTGGGGGCCGAGAGGATCATCCGGATCTCGTTTTTATCCGTGTGGTGCATGATGTCCGTGTCCAGGGACCGGAGGGCCTTCTTGAAGCCCTCCTCCACCGTCCTCCCGATGGCCATCACCTCGCCCGTGGACTTCATGGCGGTGGTGAGGGTCCGGTCCGCGGTCCGGAACTTGTCGAATGGCCACCGCGGCACCTTCACCACCACGTAATCCACCGAGGGTTCGAAGGATGCCGGCGTGCAGCCGGTGACCGTGTTCATGATCTCGTCCAGCCGGAGGCCAATCGCGATCTTGGCCGCCACACGGGCGATGGGGTAGCCCGTCGCCTTGGAGGCGAGGGCCGAGGACCGGGAGACCCGGGGGTTCACCTCGATGACACGGTACTCGCCGTCCTTGTAGGCGAACTGGATGTTGCACCCGCCCTGGACCCCCAGGGCCCGGATGATCTTGAGGGCTGCGGTCCTGAGCAGCTGGAACTCCTCGTCCCGGAGGGTCAGGATGGGGGCCACGACCACACTCTCCCCCGTGTGGATCCCCATGGCGTCCACATTCTCCATCCCGCAGACCGTGATGCAGGTGTCGGCAGCGTCCCGCATCACCTCGAACTCGATCTCCTTCCAGCCGATCACCGACTCCTCGATGAGTACCTGGTGGATCCGGGACCGGGTCAGGCCCACCTCCACGATCCGCTTCAGTTCCTCCCGGGAGTGGGCGATCCCGCCGCCGGAACCACCCAGGGTATAGGCCGGCCGGATGATGGCGGGCAGGCCGACGATGCGGTATGCTTCGTCCAGCTGCCCCATATCCCGCAGGATCATGGACCGGGGCACCGGTTCACCGATGAACTCCATCAGGTTCTTGAACTGTTCCCGGTCCTCGCCCCGGTAGATGGCCTCCAGCGGGGTGCCCAGGATCTCCACGCCTTCGAGGGCACCCATCTCCGCCAGTTCTGCCGTCATGTTGAGGCCGGTCTGGCCGCCCATCCCCGACAGGATCCCGTCCGGCTTCTCCTTCTGGATGATCTTTGCGATGATCTCGGCCCGGAGGGGCTCCACGTAGATGACGTCCGCCGTCTCGGGATCCGTCTGGATGGTGGCCGGGTTGGAGTTCACCAGCACCACCTTCACCCCCTCCTCCCGCAATGCCTTGCAGGCCTGCGACCCCGAGAAGTCGAACTCGGCCGCCTGCCCGATCTGGATGGGCCCTGACCCGATAAGGATCACCTTCCGGATGTGCTCCTTCCGGGGCATTACGGGATCCTCCGTACGATCTCGTCAAAGAACGTGATCTCCGTGTCCCGGGGACCGGCGTAGGCCTCCGGGTGGAACTGGACGCAGGCGGCGTTCAGGTACGGGTCCTCGAACCCCTCCAGGGAGCCGTCGTTTACGTTGGTGTAGGAGACCCGGCAGCCCTCGGGGAGGCTGTCCCCATCCACCACGAATCCGTGGTTCTGGGTGGTGATGTAGATATTCCCTGCCGCGTCCCGGACAGGCTGGTTGGATCCCCGGTGCCCGAACTTCATCTTGTGGGTCTTCCCGCCGACGGCGAGGCCGATGATCTGGTTCCCGAAGCAGATGCCAAACACCGGTATCTCCCCCAGGAACTCCCGGACGGTCCTGATGGTTCCGGTGGCCCGGACCGGATCGCCCGGGCCGTTGGAGACAAAGATCGCCTGGGGTTCCACCGTCGCCACCTGGTCATGGGTGGCGTTGTGGGGGAAGACGTACAGGTCCGTCCCGCGTGCTGCGAGGCTCCGGAGCATCGCGTTCTTGATCCCAAGGTCCAGGACAGCGATCCGCTTCCCCTTCCCCGGGATCCGGAAGGGTTCGCTGCAGGAGACGTCAGGGATCAGGTCCAGGGAACAGATATCCGGCACCTTCCGGGCCCGCTCCACGGCCTCATCCGCGGTCACGTCCCCGCACATGATTACCGCCCGCATGGTCCCGTGCTCCCGGATCCGGATGGTGAGGCTGCGGGTGTCCACCCCCGAGATCCCGAGGAGCCCTTCGTCCTCGAAGTAGCGGGTGATGGGGAGGCCGCACGACGGCTCCCGGCAGATCTCCCGGACCACGCACCCCAGTGCCTTCATGCCGGTACTCTGGAAGACGTGGTGGTCCACCCCGTAGTTCCCGACCAGGGGATAGGTGAACATCAGGATCTGGCCGTGGTAGCTTGGATCCGTGAGCGCCTCCATGTAGCCGGTCATGGAGGTACAGAAGACCAGTTCCCCCGCACACTCCCCCTCCACGCCGAAGCCCTCGCCCTCGACGCAGGTTCCATCCTCCAAACCCAGGACCGCCTTCATTGAAGTTCCATACTGATTCTGCAGGACGGCGTATTAACCGTGCGGATATGGAACGGAGCTGCAGCCTTCAGGGTATGGTTCCGGCACCAGTATCACCGCCATGATGCCCGTTCACCCTCGTACCCAACAGCAGCCCCTGTCAGCACTCGCACCGCCGGAAGAGGTCTCGCTTGCACTCGCACCGCCGGAAGCGGTGCCCGCTAACACTCGCACCGCCGGAAGCGGCGCTCGTCAGCACTCGCACCGCTCAAAGAACCAGGCACCCAGCACGATGAAGATCAGGGAGAAGAGGGAGAGCACCGCCAGATCCACGGCCAGGGGGAGGTACGAGAAGCCGGCGAGGGTGCCCCGGAGCCCGTCCACGCCGTAGGTAAGGGGGTCCAGGTAGGAGAAGACACGCACCCACGCGGGGAGGTTCTCCACCGGGAAGAGGGCGCCTGAGAGGAGGAAGAGGGGGAAGACAAGGAAATTCATCACCATGGTGAACCCGTGGATGTCGTGCATGTTGGAGGCGCAGATGAGCCCGATGGAGATGAAGGTGAAGGAGATGAGGAGCATGAAGACGACGGAGGCGGCCACCCCCCAGAGGCTGGCCGGGGCAAACCCCATGAAGAGGGAAATGAAGAGAATCATGGTTCCCTGGATCATGGAGGTGGTGGATCCCCCCGCGATACGGCCCAGGACGATGGAGACCCGGCGCACCGGTGCCACCATGATCTCCTTCAGAAACCCGAACTCCCGGTCCCAGAGGACCGAGAGGCCGGTGAAGGTGGAGGAGAACAGGAGTGTCATTCCCAGGATGCCAGGCACCAGGTACTGCAGGTAGGTCACCCCCGGAGGTACGTTGGGCAGGGAAACCCGGTTGAACCCCAGCGCGAGAAATGCCAGGAAGAAGACGGGCATGGCGAGGGTCCCGATGACGCGGGACTTGGCCCGGAGGAACCGCTTCATCTCCCGCAGCCACAGCACGTAGATGGCGACCGCTTCGCTCATTTCGTCCGGCTCCTCATGGTGATCAGTTCCTTCCGCGACGCGGAGGCGCTGACCTCCCGCTCCCGCATCGTCGTTCCCGTGAAGTGCAGGAAGACGTCCTCAAGGCTCGGCTTCCGGAGGCTCACGGAGGTGACGTGGATGCCATGGCCCTCGGCGAGGGCGATCACCTCCGGCACCTTCCGCTCCCCCATGTCCACGGTAAGGGTCACCTGGCTGTCGTGGCCCGTGACCCGGCGGACCCACGGCTCCGCCCCCAGCAGCCGGACCAGCTCCCCGTTCTCTCCTGCCACCTCCAGGGTGATGACATCCCCGCCCAGGGTGTCCTTCAGGGTGGAGGGTTTATCGATGGCCACGAACTTCCCGTGGTCCATGATGGCCACCCGGTCCGAGAGGTAGTC
>JAJRDF010000192.1 GCA_028678555.1 Methanomicrobiales archaeon | reverse complement strand
AGGTCGGGGTCCCTCACCTCCGGAGAGATGGCGCAGTTCCTCATCCGGATGGCCTGTTCCAGGCGCTGGCCGTAGTGCAGCGCGTTCATGAAGTTCAGGGAGAGGCGCTTGCTCCTCCATCCCCGCTCCAGCCAGGGGATCGGACGGGACTCGCCCGGCATCTCCCGGAACACCTGCACCCGCATGTCCCCCACCTTGCCCTGCGTGACACGGCCCTTCCGGTCACGGGATTCGTAGGGGCGTTGTGCCTGGATGGTCTGGATTACGATCGATTGCGCCGGCAGAGCGCGGTGGCTCACCAGCTGAAAAGAGCTATGAGGCCCAGGGTCGTCTTCTTCGCCTGATTCCATAATGGTGGTATCACCTTGGTGAGGTGCCATTATTTCTCCGGCACAGCCCGCACGCCGGTGATCCTCCTTTGTTCCGGATCGGGGGCACGTGCTGTTACCAATTGAATATCTCGCATCACCGTTTAAAAAGATTATGGGTCCGGGGCGAAAATAGGGAATAAATCGGGCCCCTTTCCCGTGGGGGGACGCGGCCATCGCGCGCCTTACTCTCCTTCTGCAGCGCCGGCGGAGAACCCTTTTACCACTTCACCGGTCACCCCATCCAGAAACACGCTCCGCCGGTTCCCTCCCCAGGCATAGACCGCTTCCCAGAGAGGGTAGGTGAAGGGGGTGATCCCGGTCACCTCGGCCGTGGGTTCCACGGCCTTCAGGGCATTCCGGACCTGTTCACCGGTGATGACCGTCTCCCGGAACCTCCCGCTCACCGGACCCAGGGGCATGGGGGGAACCGCACGGAGTGCCGCAAGCCGGGGGAGATGGACCTGCAGGAGGGGTACGTACACGATGGCCCGCCCGGCCTTCCCCGCATCGGTGGCGGCCTTCCGTTCCTGCAGCTCCCGGAGTGCCTCCCGGACGGAAGAGACGTCCCACTGGAGGAGCGCCCCCAGCTCGGCGGCGGTGGCCCCGTCGGGAGGGAGGGCCTGCACCAGCCGGATGGCCTCGGCGGAGAGGCCGATCACCTCCGAGAACCCGGGCTGCACCCGGAACCCCTTCCGGAGATCCAGGAGGTGGGCGCCCACCCCCTCCAGCTGGAACGTGAGGACCCGGGGCGCCTTCCGCAGCATCCCGCCAAGGTACCTGGCGGCAACGGTGAGCACCGGCCAGTGGACCAGCGTGCAGGAGGCCATCCGCTCGTCGGTCCGGCTGAGGAGCCCCGGTCCACGCCGGAACTGGGAAGCCCGGATCAGGGCCTGGTCCTCTGTCACCGCAGGGAGAACACCCCTTTTCCGGACCGCTGCCCGGGCAGGGGCTGTCCCCGGATCCGCGTGCCCCCGGCCTGCCTGCGGGGATTCCGGTGCCGCAGGTGCCGCAGCCGGAGCCACCGCCACGATCGCGGTATCCCGGGCCCCGGACCCGTGGGGCTGGAGGGCCGGGGTCACTCCCCGGTGGGTGGTCTCCCGGCGCCCGAAGCGCATCCGGGTTCTTTCCCGGAGGAACCGGCCCATCACAAAGAACTCGCCGGGCTCCAGGGTGGCCAGGCTCTCCACCTCCTCCCGGGAGGAGAAGAAGAGATCCACGGCTTTCAGGTCGTTTTCGATGGAGAGCTTGCCCAGCATCTGGTTGTTGCACTGGGAGAGGACATTTTTATTGACGATCGCCGGCCGCTGGGTGGCGACGAGGAGCCCCAGGCCGCGCTTGCGCCCCCTGCGGGAGATCTCCTCGATCTTCTTCAGGGAGTCCTTCGACTGGGGGATGAACTTGTCTGCCTCCTCTAAGATCAGCAGGTAGGGGATCTTCAGCAGGGACTCGATCTCGTAGAGGGCCTCGGCCAGCGCGGTTACCTTCTCCCGCATGTCGGTCTCCGAGACATCGAAGATCACGGGGGTGCCGTTCACCACCGCCCGGGTGAAGAACTCCCGCAGGTCCAGCTTCTGGATGTTCTGGTCACTCTTCTCGTCGCTCCCCACCCACTGGATGGGGTACCGGTCCTTCAGGGAGAAGTACTCCCCCTCGGTATCCACGATGCAGAACCCGATGCCGGCCGCGCAGAGCCGCTCGCAGAGTACCGCGATGGCCCAGCTCTTTCCGGCCCCGGACTGGGCGATCAGGCAGGTCCTCCCCGTGACCAGCTCCTGCGCATCGATGGCCACCTCGTGGCCGCCCGCGTCCCCGATGGCGAGCTGCATGAAGCTAAGAGAGGGGGACTATCAGATAAAGGTACAGCCCGGGATCGACATCGGGCCGTCATGTCCATATCATGATGCCCTGATACCAATTGGCGTGGGTATCCTCACGGGAGTGGGACCGGGAGGGGGCTCCGCCCCCTCCCGTCGCCCTCCCCTGATGAGGATAGTCTCCAGTGACTTACCGGCAGTTTCAGAACGGAGGCTCCCGGGCCCATCACCGTGCAGTTCCCGGATCCGCTCTGTCAAACACCGCCCGGAGCCAGAGCTCGGTGCAGGCGATCCGCCAGAACTCCGGCGAATACGGGGTCTGGCCTTCCCGGTACCTGCGGTACTCTGCCCTCACCGCCTCCGAATCCCAGTAGGGGCGGGAGTTGAAGGATGGCGAGGAGAAGATCTCAAGGATCCGCGGGGCCAGTGCCTCCTTCATCCAGACCTCCTCCGGGGT
>JAJRDF010000076.1 GCA_028678555.1 Methanomicrobiales archaeon | reverse complement strand
GCTGGTCCACAGTGAAGGCCCTCCTGGATGCCGGCGGCGAACCCTACGCGGCCACGGGTGCACGGCTGGCTGAACCCGGCTGGCGCAAGGTGTACTCCTACAGCAGCGCCGAGGATCACCTGCTCCCGCCTCTCGCCGCCGGTGAAGTCCTCCCTCTGAAAGAGGTGCTCCTGGAGGAGAAGGAGACCCAGGCTCCGCCCCGGTACACCCAGTCCCGCCTTATCCAGGAGATGGAACGGCTGGGGCTGGGCACCAAGTCCACCCGGCACGAGGTAATCGCGAAGCTCCTCCAGCGGCGCTACGTCGAAGGGAACCCCCTCCGGCCCACGCTCGTCGGGAGGGCGGTCATCGAGTCCCTGGAGAAGCATGCCGCCACCATCACGCAGCCCGGCATGACCAGCCGGCTGGAAGCGAACATGCAGGAGATCAAGCAGAAGAAGCAGACACGGGAGGACGTGGTCACGGAGTCGCGGCAGATGCTTCACCAGGTCTTTGACCAGCTGGAGTCCCACGGGGAGGAGATCGGGAAGGAGATCATGGGCCGGACCGACGAGGAGCGGACCATCGGGCCCTGCCCGGCCTGCGGCGGCGACCTCCGGATCCGGCAGATGGGGCCGGGCGGGCAGTTCATCGGCTGCAGCCGGTACCCGGAGTGCAGCTTCAACCTGAACCTTCCCTCCCCCCAGTGGGGGAAAGCGATCAAGACCTCCGAGGTCTGCGAAGAGCACGGCCTCTGCCACGTCCGGCTGATCCGGAAGGGCGCCCGTCCCTGGGAGATCGGCTGCCCGCTCTGCTCCCATATCTCCTCCAACCGGGAGGCACTGCTCCTCATCCCCCACATCAGCGAGGAGATCCTGGGCAGGCTCGCGGCGAAACACATCTACACGGTGACCGACCTCTCGCGGATGTCGCCCGAGTCCCTCTCTGCCGTGGCCTCCATCCCCCTCGACGACGCGAAGCAGCTCCTGGCCGGGGCCTCCGACGTGCTGGTGCTCCTGCGCCGCCGGTCCGAGCTCCGGAAGTTTGTCCGGGCCCACCTGCCCCCGAAGCGGGGCCGGAGCCAGTCCGGGATCACGAAGATCCTCTACTCCCATGGCATCAACGATATCCGCGGCCTCGCTGCTGCGGACCCCTCGCTGCTCACGGGGGCAGGGATGAAGGAGTCCGAGGCGGAGCTCCTCCAGCATGAAGCCCGGGCCCTCTGCGGTGACCGGGCGCTCCGGGAGGCCGGAGTCCCTGCCGCCAGCCTGAAAAAGTACCGGGATGCATCCATCACCTCGCCGGAGGACTTCTGCTTCCTGCACCCGGCGTACCTGTCTGCAAAGACGGGGCTTTCCCTGGAGACGGTGTACCGGCACGTGGAGATGGTCTGTAAAACGATGGGAGTGAAACCGCCGGCACGGATCTCGAAGGAGGCCCTGAAGGAAGGCCGGGCCGGGCTCCTCTCCCTCCCGGGGATGGACGAGGGGCTGCTGGAGAAGCTCTACCGGGCCGGGATCGTGAGTCCGGAGACCCTCCGGAAGGCGGAGGGCCCGGCCCTTGCCGCTGCAACCGGGATCCCGGTAGAGAAGGTGCGGCAGCTGATCGCGGCGAGCCTCGCCCGCAGGGGAAAGGCATAACCAATCCGGAAGGAAAAGAGGGAGATCAGGATGGCCGTACACTGGAAACACTGGGTCCATGTGACCAAGCTGGACCCGGACCGGAGCATTGATCCCGCGATGGTGGAAGGCGTGGTCACGAGTGGCACCGACGCCCTGATGCTCTCGGGCACACAGAACGTGACCCAGGAGAACCTGGGAAAGCTCCTCGAACAGGTGAAGGCCTACGGCCTTCCCCTGGTGGTTGAGCCGGCAGGGCCGGAGTCGGCCCGGTTCCGGGGGGTGGACCTCCTCTTTGTCCCCAGCGTCCTGAACAGCGGGGACGTCCAGTGGGTCGTGGGCAAGCACCGGGACTGGGTGCTCTCCCAGAAGGTGGAGTGGGAGAAGGTAGTCCCCGAGGCCTACATCGTGCTGAACGCCGATTCCGCCGTGGGGAAGGTGACCCGGGCCGACTGCAACCTCACCCCGCCCCAGGCTGCCGCCTATGCCACCGTCGCCGACCGCTACTTCCGGTTCCCCATCGTGTATATCGAGTACAGCGGGAAATACGGGGATCCGAAGCTGGTGGCGGCCGTCTCTGACGTGATGGAGGACGCGATACTCTACTACGGCGGCGGTATCGATACCGCCGAGAAGGCCGCCGAGATGGCCCGCCACGCCGATACGATTGTCGTGGGGAACGCGGTATACGAGCGGGGCATCGATGCCCTGAAGGCGACGGTGCAGGCGATCCAGTAGGATACCGCACCCCGGATCCGCGGGCATGGCCGAGATTTCTATCGTGCTGGTCGAACCCCTCCACGAGGGGAACGTGGGCTTCACCGCCCGGGCCATGAAGAACTTCGGATTCACCCGCCTGATCCTGGTCTCCCCCTGCGCCATCGGTGACCATGCCCGGGCCTGCGCTTCCCATGCGGCGGACGTGCTGGAACACGCAGAGGAGATGACCCTTGATGAGGTCTTTGCCACCCATGACCTGACGGTGGCCACCACGGGAGAGCTCTCCAAGTCTGTCTGCCATTCCATCCGGATGCCCTTCTCCTCCCCGAAGGAGCTCCGGGAGCAGCTGATGGAGGTGGGGGGCAGGGTCGCCATCCTCTTCGGCCGGGAGAACTGGGGCCTCAACAATGCCGAGGTTGAGCGCTGCGACCTGATCTGTACGATCCCCGGCTCTGCCGAGTACCCGATCCTGAATCTCTCCCACGCGGTCGCTGTTGTCAGCTACGAGCTGGCGGACATCCCGCCGCCCCAGTACCGGATCGCCTCGCGGGAGGAGATGGAGTACCTGTACCGGCACCTCGACCACATGCTGGACCAGGTCGACCACCCGGCGCACAAGCGGAAGAACACGCTGATCATGATGCGCCGGATCCTGGGCCGGACACGGCTCACCACCCGGGAAGTTTCCACGATCCACGGCCTGCTCCGCCGGGCTGAATGGCACATGGAGGCGGGTCACGGGCCGGAGGAGAAGGAATAAGGACAGATCTTCCGGTTCCATATCTCCTCATCCGGCTTGCAATTCGTTCCATTCCCTTTGACGGGATTTCTGCGGGAGGGGGCAAGCCCCCTCCCGGTCCCTCCCCCCGACGAGAGGATAGTCTGTGGGGCGGATCCGGATCGACCGGCGGGGGGTGCCCACGCGGCGGGGGCGGAGCCGCGGCGGAGCCCCCGAGAGCGTCCCCCAAGAACAACCCGAATGAAAACCGAGCTGTGATTTGGTGATCCGGGAATGGGTGGTTCCGAAGGGCGATCACCAGCATTATTGCCCACGGATTCTCTATAATAATCCAGCATGATTCTCGTGGACTGGCAGATCCGGGACCGGATCGCCCGTGGGCATATCAGGGTGGACCCCTACGACCCCTCGCTGGTCCAGCCCAACTCCCTGGACATCCGGCTCGGCGACCATTTCGTCTGGTACGAGCCTGGGGACGAGGTCATCGACCCGTACGAGAAGGCGTCGGTGACGGCGAAGGTGCAGGAGCTGCGGGCACCCACCCTCGTCATGCCCCCCAATCTCTTTGTCCTGGCAGAGACCCTGGAGGCCATCACGCTCCCTGACAACATCGTGGCCTCCATCGAGGGCAAGTCCAGCGTGGCCCGCCTGGGGGTCGAACTCCACCAGACGGGGGGATGGATCGATGCCGGGTTCTCGGGCAGCATCACGCTGGAGATGTGCAACGTGAACCAGCGTCCCGTGCGGATGTATGCCGGGATGCCCATCGGCCAGCTGGTCTTCTACACCACGGAACGGGCCGAGGAGCCCTACAACCTGAAGAAGGACGCCAAGTACCAGCACCAGCGCCAGGCCACCCTCTCCCGCTACCCGGAGAACGTGCGGAAGGGGAAGAAGTAGGCGACTTTTTTTTCTTCGTCTGAACCCGGTCTTTTTCATATTCTTACCGGCGGGACGTTCCCGGGAGGAAACCTGTGGTTCCATCCTTCGCGTGGGCGCCCCACCTGGTAAGGATCATTGCCGGTCAGGATTCTCCGCGTTCTCCCAAGAAAGTTTAAGTCAGGTGGAACCTAGCTTCACATAGCACGGGGTGCCCCTCCGGGCAGATGGTGCCTGCCAGGGCGGGACAGGATCACCACAGGTTGGTACCCGCGCTGGTGGTGAGACTGGTATGGCCACTCCTGATCCTCTCGTGGACGGGGCAACGGTCCTCCTCTTCATGTTAGTCGTGACCGTTGCCGCTTTCTTCTTCGGGAAGTACCTGGGCCGAGTGTATTCAGGGTCCCTGTCCCGGGGAATCCCCGGGAGGATAGAGCGGGGGATCTACCGCCTCATCGGCACGAACCCGGACCAGGAGTCCGGGTGGCGCCAGTACGCGAAGGATATGCTCCTCTTCTCAGCGATGGGATTCACGGTGCTCTTCTTTATCCTCCTCCTCCAGGGACTCCTTCCGCTGAATCCGATGGGAGTTCCCGGGTTCAGCCTCCACTCCACACTCAACATCGCTGTGAGCTTTGTCACCAATACCAACTGGCAGGTATACAGCGGCGAGATGGCGGCCGGCTACCTGGCCCAGATGGCCGGGTTCACGGTCCAGAACTTCCTCTCCGCCGCCATGGGGATCGCTGTGGCGATCGCTGTCATGCGGGGGATCACCCGGCGGAACACCAACCGGATAGGCAATTTCTGGGTGGATATGACTCGGACCATCCTCTATGTCCTCCTGCCGGTCGCCTTCGTGGCGGCACTGGTGCTGGCATCCCAGGGAGTCATCCAGAACCTGGACCCGTATGCCGTCGTGACCGGAGGGGGTCAGGGGCTGATTGCCATGGGACCCGTCGCCTCGCAGGAGGCCATCAAGGAGCTGGGCACCAACGGCGGGGGATTCTTCAACGCCAATGCTGCCCACCCGTACGAGAACCCGAACCCGTTCACCAACCTCTTCGAGATCTTCCTGATCCTGCTCATCCCCGCATCCCTTCCCTTCACTTTCGGCGAGATCTGCGGGAGCCGGAGGGAGGGTGCAGCCATCTACGCCGTCATGCTCATCCTCTTCCTCCTGGCCTTCACCGGGCTGTACCTGGCGGAACTGGGCGGCAACCCGGCCCTCCCGGCGATAGGTGTCTCCGGCGTCCCCATGGAGGGGAAGGAGGTCCGGTTCGGTCTCGGCGGAACGGCGCTCTACGCGGTGGCTACCACCGCCACATCCTGTGGCGCGGTGAATGCCATGCATGACTCGTTCACCCCGCTGGCCGGCATGGTTTCCCTTCTCCTGATCCTGCTGGGCGAGGTCGTCTTCGGGGGTGCCGGCTCCGGGTTCTATACTTACCTGGCCTTCATCGTGGTGGCCGTCTTCATCGCCGGCCTGATGATCGGCCGGACGCCGGAGTACCTGGGCAAGAAGATGGAGCGGAGGGAGATCACGATGGCTGTCGTCGTCATCCTGGTTCCCACCCTCCTCGTCCTTCTCTTCACGGGGATTTCCCTCCTGGTCCCGGCCGGGGCAGGGGCCATGCTGAACCCTGGGCCCCACGGTCTTACTGAGCTGATCTATGCGTATGCGTCCATGGCGAACAACAACGGCAGCGCCTTCGCCGGCTTCGATGCCACAAGTCCTTTCTTCACCCTCACCGGGGCCCTCGTCATGGCCATCGGGAGGTTCGTGCCCGCCGTGGCGATGCTGGCCCTAGCGGGAAGCCTGGCAGAGAAGAAGACAGTTCCGGCCGGCCCCGGCACTCTCCCCACGGCGGCACCGGCCTTTGTTCTCTGGATGCTCTTTGTCATCGTGATTGTCGGCGTCCTGACGTTCTTCCCCCTGCTGACCATGGGACCGGTTGCCGAGCACTTCCTGATGATCGGGGGGACCTAGCATGGCCCGGAAGCGGTTTGACCACGTCAGGGCGCTGGAGCCCGGCCTCCTGACCCGGGCGTTATGGGACTCCCTTGCGAAGCTGGACCTCCGTCGCCAGCGGGAGAACCCGGTGATGTTCCTCGTAGAACTGGGGGGAATCCTCACGACGGCCATGTTCCTGGCAGGCCTGGCCGGATGGTCAGCCGAGCCTCCGCTCTTCACCGGCCTCATCTCCCTCTGGCTCTGGCTTACAGTCCTCTTCTCCAACTTCGCGGAATCGCTCTCTGAAGGCCGGGGCAAGGCCAGGGCCGCGTCGCTCCGGCGGGCACGCCAGAGTATCACGGCGAAACGGCTCCGTTCCACTGACAGCCCCGGAGATACCCACCTGGTCCCCTCCACCGATCTCCGGACAGGGGACCTGGTACTCGTCGGCCCGGGGGAGCTCATCCCCGGTGACGGGGAGGTGGTGAAGGGAGCAGCTCTCGTCAACGAGGCTGCTGTCACGGGGGAGTCGGCCCCGGTCATCAGGGAATCCGGCGGTGACCGGAGCGCTGTCACCGGAGGCACAACGGTGATCGCAGGCGAGGTGATGGTCAGGATCACCGCGGATCCGGGAAAGACGTTCCTGGACCGGATGATCTGCATGGTGGAGGGGGCCGAGCGGAGGAAGACCCCCAACGAGGTGGCACTCCAGATATTCCTGGTCTCGCTCTCCATCGCGTTTCTGGCGGTCGTCTGTAACCTGGAGCCTGTCTCCCGGTTCAGTGCCACTGCCACAGGGGCCGGGACAACACTTTCGGCCACCATCCTCACGGCCCTCTTTGTCTGCCTTGCGCCGACCACCATCGCCGCGCTCCTCCCTGCCATCGGTATCGCGGGGATGGACCGCCTCTTCCAGAAGAACATCGTGGCACTCTCGGGAAGGGCCATCGAGGCGGCGGGCGACGTGAACGTGCTCCTCCTGGACAAGACCGGGACCATTACGCTGGGTGCCCGGCAGGCCTCCGAGATGATCCCGGTGGACGGCCAGCCCCGGGATGACCTGGTCGAGGCGG
Source organism: Methanomicrobiales archaeon (assembly GCA_028678555.1). Taxonomy (GTDB): domain Archaea; phylum Halobacteriota; class Methanomicrobia; order Methanomicrobiales; family JACTUA01; genus JAJRCY01. The sequence goes on along the minus strand of JAJRDF010000076.1, from coordinate 274 downwards.
CGTACCTCTCCTCGCTGGGTGACGAGACGCCGGAGGGAAAGAGCATCGCGGAGTTCGCCTCCCGGATCCGGGAAGCCCCCGCCGCCCCGCCGGAGGGTGCCAAGCCTATCCCCTTCTCCGCTGCCACGCGGGTAAGCGGCATTGAATGGAACGGCACCACCTACCTCAAGGGCGCCGCGGACTCCATCATCCGCACGGTGCCTCCCCGTGTCTGGACCGTCCGGCTGATGGAGTCCGCGGCGCCCTTGAGGTAGGTGGTGCCGTTCCATTCAAT
>JAJRDF010000075.1 GCA_028678555.1 Methanomicrobiales archaeon | reverse complement strand
AAAACGAGTACGTCCGCAGGATCGCGGCCAGGTCCCTCGCTGCCGTCGGCGATCCCGGGGCGGTTTCTTCCCTTCAGGACCGGCTGGTGAAGGAATCCACCCCCTCCGTCAGGGACGCCATCGTCCGGGCTTGCCGTTCTCTCGAAGGATCTCCGCCAACCTGAATCCCCGCGGCGTCCAGCCCCGGGGAGATCTCACCAGCGGGAGACGATGAGCGTGATGTTATCCGTACTTCCGCCGGCGACGGCTTCCCGTACCAGGAGCTCTGCCGCCTGTGCAGGTTCGTGGTGAAGGGCGATCTCCCGGATGCGTTCCGGACGGACAAAATCGTGCATGCCATCGGTGGAGAGGATCAGCACCTTCCCCCGCACGTCCCGTTCGTAGATGTCGGGAAAGGCCTGCCGGTCCAGGCCAAGCGCCTGGGTCAGGATGTTGTTGTGGGGGTGCCGGAAAGAGTCCTCTTCTTTCAGCATCCCGGACTGGATCAGCTGCTGCACGAAGCTGTGGTCCCGGGTGTGCCAGAACGCATCCTTCCCGATCACGTAGGCACGGCTGTCACCGTAGTTGGCGATGGTGCACTTCCCCCGGGCATGGACGATGGCAGCGACGAGGGTGGTCGCAGAGTTCACCCGGAGTTCCTGGTTATAGGATGCAATCCGGTGGTTGGCCACCTCGAAGGCCCGGGAGAGGAGGTCGGAGGGGCGGGTGGTAAAGATCCGGCCGCCCGCAATCTCGCGGATCTCGGCGATGGCCTTCGCTGCGGCAACCTCCCCATGGGCATGGCCGCCGAGACCATCGGCGACGCCGAAGACCGCGTAATCCTCCACCCGGGCGGCGTAGAGGGCGTCCTGGTTCTTCTCCCGCTGGTTCCTCTCCGAGAGTGCGAAGAAGACCGGTTCACCCATGGCCGCCATCCTCCCCGGCCATTAAAGGACGTTCATCCCCGCGCCTGAAAAATCCTCTGGTTCCCTGGCCGCCGTATCCCGGGACAGGGGCGGCACCTTCCCCGCTCACCAGAAATTCTGGGTGGTGTAGTAGTACGTTCCGTCATACGCCACACCCACCCCGATGTTGGAGAACTCGGCCTTCAGGATCAGGCCACGGTGGCCGGGGCTGTCCATGAATGCCTTCACCGTGGCACGGCCGATGCTCTCGGCATCGTTGTTCACGTAGCCATAACCAACGACGTTTCCGGTGGGCATCTGGTTGATGTTCTCCCCGATCCCCTCGGAATACCATCCCCCGCCCAGGTCCTTCCGGGTGGGATATCCCATCCGCTGCGCCCGCTCGGTCGGTCCCTCACCCTGCAGGTTGGTGTGGGAGAAGAAGTGATGCTCCGCCATGTCCGTGCTGTGGTCCCTCGCCACCACAGCCAGGGCGTCATCCCATCCCAGCGGTGCAACGCCGTTACTGGCCCGTTCCTCGTTCGTGAGCTGCAGCACCCACTGTTCAATGGCATGGGGGACGTCTCCTGGGGGCGGGGTGGGAGTTGTGGTCGTGGGGGTAGTTGTTACGGTCGTTGGGATGGTGGTGATGGTTGTAGGGGGAGTGGTGATGGTTGTGGGAGGAGTGGTTACTCTTGTTGGAGGGATGGTTACGGGTGTATCGGATGTGGTTACCTCCGTAGTGGGCATGGTTACTGGTGTCGTGGGAGTAGTGACGGTTGTGGCAGGGGAGGGTATCTGCAGCGGATTCGTGGTCACAGGTTTGGGTAACGTGGTCTCCGTTGCCGCCGGATTGAAAGTAATATGAGGACCAGGTTCAGTTGTCGTTGTCAGTGGATCACCTGGATTTGAGGGGCCTGAACCTGGAGAAGTACCGGGTACCACATTCTCCAGGATACTCCCTGCAGATCCGGCGATCCCTGTGCATCCGGAAGCAAGGCAGAGCATCAGGGAGAAAAGGAAGACAAGGAGGAGAGTGAGGTACCTCATCGATCAGGTCCGGTTGGATGTAGTTCTGCATAAAATGATAGGGGAAGGGTGAAGCGTTATCCCTATGCTGGGAAAATGTCACCCGAATCCCCGGTGCAGCCCGTGGTGCCGGGCGATCTGGATAGCTTCCCGGAACTCCGATAGCCGGAGGGGCTGCTGGAGTTCCCGGTAGAGGGGCTCGACAGCATCATCGAAGATCCGGCCGCAGGGCCGGTACTGGGGCATGACATTCACGTAGGAATCCCGGGAGAGTTCATCGGCGATGAACCGCAACACCGCGTTGGTGCCGGCGAGGCCGTGGGGGAGCACCAGGTGCCGGATGATGACGCCCCTTACGGCAATCCCGTCCTGGATCACCAGGTCCCCTGACTGCCGGTGCATCTCCCGGAGGGCTGCCTGGTTCACACTGACATAGCCAGGTGCATCCGAGAGCCGGAGGGCCACGTCGTTGCTCCCGTACTTGGCATCCGGCATATAGATGTCGAAGATCCCGTCCAGCAGCCGGAGCGTATCCACGGAATCGTACCCCCCGCTGTTGTATACCAGCGGGATGGAGAGCCCGCACTCGGCGGCGATAGCCACCGCTTCCAGGATCTGGGGCACCACGTGGGTGGGGGTGACGAAGTTCACGTTATGGCAGCCCAGTTCCTGCAGGCTGAGCATGATCCCGGCCAGCCGTTCCGCACTGACCTCCACGCCCTCGCCCCCCTGGCTGATGGGGTAGTTCTGGCAGAAGGCACACCGCAGGTTGCAGTGGGTGAAGAAGATCGTCCCGGACCCGCGTCGGCCGACAAGCGGCGGCTCCTCGCCATAGTGGGGACCGGAACTGGAGACCATCGCATGGCGGCCGGTCCGGCAGTAGCCCTGCTCACCCTCCAGCCGGTTCACCCCACAGTGCCGGGGGCAGACCCGGCACTCCTCCAGGAGCGTGAGTGCCTGCTCCACCCGCTCCCTCAGCATTCCTTCTGCCTGGAGCTGCCGATACGCCGGGTACAGCGGCGGGTCCACGGGCTCTCCTCATCCGGTGAGGTGCAGTCCCGGGTGAAAAAGGTGCGGTGCCCCCCATGTGGTCGATGCACCCTTCTCCCATCAAGAGTCGGTTACCTGTGTATGTTGATGACTACCGGGACGCTCCTGGGGAGCTTCGCCCCCCGCCGCGTGGGCGTCCCCCCGGGGAATATCGGGGGTAATTTTCGGTGCACATTGATCTGGTGAAGTATCGGTGTCCGGTGTATGCTGCGGGAGGGGGAGACCCCCTCCCGGTCCCTCCCCCGGGAGGATACTCTGAGCTGTGGTATCAGGAAAAACCGACGTGGCGGACTATCCTCACCTGGGGGGCCGCCCACGCGGCGGGGGGGACCGCAGGTCCCCCCCAGGAGCGTCCCGGTAATCGTATTTCAATGAAAAAAGATGATTCATTTTCTGAGGGAAAGGGATCTTCAGACCTTGTAGCAGACGATGTCCATGACCCCGCGCCGGACGTGGTAGAACGAGTGCTTCACGTCAATGCTGGAGGTGAGCGGGACCACGAGCTCAGAATCGTCCGCCACGATCCGGACCTCCTGTGGCCGGATATCGGCGGTAGGGGCATTCCTGACGGAAGCCGGGATCACCGCGGTGATGTAAATCCTGTCCTTCCCTTCCACGATCTCGTAGGAGATCTCCCCGGATTCATCGTCTGTCGGGAATCCCGGCGGCATTTCTCCGCCGGTGGTGATGATCGTGCAGCCGATGATCTTCGGGGAATCCGAATCAGGGAGCTTCTTCGCCATCTCCTCCATCATCCGGGCCAGGTGCCGGAACAGGTCGTCGTACGGGTTACTCTGCATGGATACCACGGAGTGTGAATCGCTGGTCTCTCTGTTCGACGATGCGCCTCTCCACGAGGCCCCCCAGGGCCTTCCCCAGCTCCTGGGGTGAGAGGCTGCTGTACTCCTGGAGATCCTCCCAGGACAGGTCACTGTGGGTCAGTGCCACGATCAGATCCATCTCGGTGTCGTTCCGTATCATCCCGTTACAGTGCTGGTAGAGGTCACCGATCTTCTGTTCAATGTCCCGTTCCAGGTGCTCCAGGTCGCCGATGAGGCCTTCCCTGGCATGGATCAGTCTCCGGAGGTTCGCGAGCGTATGGAAGAACCTGCCGTCCTGTTCCCCGACCTCCGGCTCCGGCGGGGAGGACGGCTGCACCGAGACACTGATGGCGATATCCCCCGTCAGGTAATAGTATTTCCGCCTCCGCTCGTCCAGGTAGCTCTTCAGGAGTTCCTGCTCCTCCATCATCTGGAGGTGCTCGATGAGCGCCTTCGGCGAGAGCATGAGGCGTTCCGAGAGCTCTGTGACAAAACAGGGTTTCTGCTGGAGCATGCTGATGATCCGCCTCCGGTTGCGGTTACCCAGAATATCCAGGAGGCGGGATGCCTCATCGCTGTCGAGCATCCTTACTTGATGTTAGTGTCATGAAGGGATAAACTGAGCGGGTGTACCAGCCTGTCTTCACCCCGTCCCTGTTCTTCCGGTGCCTTCTCCAGATCAACGGTTTCCGGGAACAGGAAGCGGGAGGGGGCGAATGCCCCCTCCCGGTCCCATCCCCCGATGAGGATAGGCCGAGCCGGGGCACATTGACAGAACCGACGTGGGCCGCCATCCTCACGCGGAGGGGGGGGACGCCCACGCGGCGGGGGGAACCGCGAGATTCCCCCCCCAGGAGCGTCTTAAAAGAAGTTCTTTCAGAGCGAATCCTCTGTGGTATCTTGCATCCTCAGTGGGAGGGGGCACTGCCCCATCCCGGCACCTCTCCCGATGAGGATAGGGCCCTTCCTATCAGAAAACCTGAAATCTCGCCCGAAAAATGAGATGGGTTACCTTCAGTCCATCAGCCGGTAGTTGGGGGCCTCGTCCGTGATCAGGATGTTGTGGGGGTGGCTCTCCGAGTAGCCGGCCGGGGTGATCCGGCGGAACCGGGTCTTCTCGTGGAGTTCCCGGATCGTCCGGCACCCGGTGTAGCCCATGGCCGACTTGAGACCGCCCATCAGCTGGTAGGCCACGTCCGCCACCGGCCCTGCGTAGGGGATGACCCCCTCCACGCCCTCGGGCACGAACTTGGTCCGGCCGATATCCTTCTTCTGGAAGTACCGGTCCGTGGATTCCCCCCCGCTCATGACCCCCAGGGACCCCATGCCCCGGTACTGCTTGTAGCGCCGCCCCTTCATGATGATGAGCCGGCCCGGGGACTCGTCGGTACCTGCAAAGAGGCTCCCGATCATCACCGAGTCCGCCCCCGCGGCAAGGGCCTTCGCGATATCGCCGCTGTACCGGATACCCCCGTCGGCGATCACCGGCACCTCCTGCTCCCGCGCAACGTCCGCCACGTCGGCGATGGCACTGATCTGGGGCACCCCGACGCCGGCCACGATCCGTGTGGTGCAGATGGAGCCCGGGCCGATCCCCACCTTCAGGCCGTCCACGTGGGGGGCCAGGTCTTCCGCCGCCTTCCGGGTGGCGATGTTCCCTGCCAGGAGGTCGCAGGGGAGAGACCCGCGGAGATCCTTCACTGCCCGGACCACCCGCAGGTTGTGCCCGTGGGCGCAGTCCACGACGATGGCATCCGCCCCGGCCTCTGCGAGGAGCGTGGCCCGTTCGAAGTCAAAGGGGCCCACCGCGGCCGCCACCCGGAGGTTACCCCTCGCGTCCCGGTTCGCCCGGGGATACTGGTGCTTCTCCAGGATGTCCTGCATCGTGATGATCCCGAGGAGGGTGCCCTTCGTGTCCACCACGGGGAGACGCTCCACCTTGTGGCCGTACATGGTCTCCAGCGCCTCGTCCATCGTGATCTCCTCGGTTGCGGTGATGGGCTTCCGGGTCATGACCCGGCGGATGTTCTCGGAGTCCTTCCGCCTCACGATGCCCCGGATGTCGCGGCGGCTGACAATTCCTATGATCCTTCCCTTCTCCATGACCGGAATGCCGCTGATCTGGTGCTCGTTCATCAGCCGGTTCACGTCTGCCACCGTGGCGTCCGGCCCGACGGAGACCACCCGCCGCTGGATCAGGTCCTCCGCGTGCTTCACGTTCCCGACCAGCTCCACCTCCCGCTCGGGACCCATGTTCCGGTGGATCACCCCTATCCCGCCCTCCCGTGCCAGCGTGACAGCCATCACCGATTCGGTGACGGTGTCCATGGCAGCCGACACGAGAGGGATGGAAAGGGGGATGTTCCTGGAGAACCTGGACCTGATATCCGCCTGGTCCGGCTCTATCTCCGACGCTGCAGGCTCCAGCAGCACATCGTCAAACGTGATGGCTGTCTCCATCCGCATCTTCTCGGTGTACATCTCCTTCACCCCACCACCATGGCCCGGGCCTTCTCCACCAGATCCGCCCGGATCGTCGAGGAGCGGTCGCCGCCGCAGACCATCCCCCGGACCCCGATGATCTCAGGGCCGACCCGTTTCAGCAGGGGGATATCGTCGAACCGGAGCGAACCGGCCAGCGCTGTCTCCAGGCCCAGCCGCCGGTTCCCTGCTGCGAACTCCCGGAGGGCAGCCTCATCCATGTAGTCAAAGAGCCGTTTGCCGTCCTTGATCCCGGTATCGATCATGGCCACGTCGGCCCCGCATTCGGCAGCGAGGGGTGCCATCGCCATCGGGGAGATGGTGGAGAGGCGCGCATGGTCGGCATAGGCAGCGATGACCACGGCCCGGGACGGGAAATCCCCCTTCACCGCCCGGACCACGGCCCGGATCAGTTCCCGGGCCCGGTCCTCCCCGTCGAAGAGGAGCCCCACCTTGACGTAGTCTGCCCCGGCACATGCAGCCCCGTAGGCAGCGAGGGCCGCACCGCCCGGCCTGAAATCGAAGTCGCCGATGGCGGCGCTGACCGGCTTGTCGGTCAGGTCACGGATCGCCCGGATCACCCAGGGGAAGTTGGCGCCAAGGGATCCTTCGGCCGGCCGCTTCACGTCGATGATGTCAGCGGCGAGCGACCGGGCCGCCTCCTCGAGAGAGCTCGGGCTGACGAGCAACCGCATGGATCATCGTGCAACGTAGATCTTAATAGTGGTTACGATAGGGGTGGTTCTCCACGATTCCGGTGAATCCGCGGAGGGAACGGGTGCTGAACGGGAAACCCGTCGGAGATATCCACGGGATCCCGGAAGGAAGGCCGGATTGCAGTGCGAGTCCGGCCATCGCCTCCCGGGCCCGGGACAACCTCCATGTGGGTTGAGGGACCACGTTCCGGTGAAGCGGGTGATGGGGCGTGGGTGATCCGGAGGGACGGGAATACTGCTGCAGGGGAATGGAGGAG
>JAJRDF010000074.1 GCA_028678555.1 Methanomicrobiales archaeon | reverse complement strand
AACCCACGGAATGCACCACGGGAGAAGGATTTTCGCCATGGATGCCGGATCCCCCTGAGACGGGTGTGATCCGGTGGCAGCGCAGTCGCAGCGGGGGAATGGGAGCCGGTTCAATACGGCCTTTTCAGGGAAGTCACGGGACCGGACGGTGCTGGCCATCCTGAACGCGGCCTTCGGGCTCCTTTTCGCGGTGATGCTCCTGGTGCTGCAGGGGATCCCGCCGCTCCTGTGGCTGGGGCAGGGCATTGCCGCCCCCATCCAGTGGTTCACGGCGGCGGCACTCCTCCTGGACCGGAAGATGCTCCAGAACACAGCAGTCCTCCCGCTGCTCTTCTTCGGCACCCTCCCGATGCTCGCCTCCCCCTGGGGCGGGTGGTGGCTGATGCCCCAGCTCTCCCGGCTTGTAATGTGGTGGCTGATGCCCCAGCTCTCCCGGCTTGTAATGACCGTGACCGCCCTCTACATCCTTGGGGAGTCTGTCATCGGCCGGAAGTACCGGGAGATGGCGGTGGGGCTGGCGGCTGGGGGTGTCGCGGTCCTTCTCCTCTTCCTCATCCTGCCGTGGTGCTGCGGCGGGTGAGCCAAGAGGAGGAATTCTCCACTATCGGTTTCTCAGGACCGCCGTAGGAGGGGGAGCTGCCTCCCATTCCCACCCGGTGATGGGAGTCCACGGGGCGGTTTCCCTGCGGTCAAGCCATCCTGTTCTGCCATCCGGTACGGGAGGGGGAGACCCCCCTCCCGGTCCCTCCCCCGTGAGGATACCCTGTTCTTCGGTTATATGATGCGGGGTGTTCCTGCTATGCCAGAGAACCGCCGGGGGGTGCCCACGCGGCGGGGGCGGTGAGCCCCCGAGAGCGTCCCAGAAGTACGCACTGCATCGAGTGGTCCTTCCGGCATAACTCACGGGAATATTATGAGGTAGGGGCAACAGCTTATCCTGCATTCTACCCCGCCCGGATCCCCTCCCCACGGTCCTTCTTCCGCTCCAGTTCCTTGAGCATCTCCAGGAAGACCGAGTACACCGCCGCCTCCAGGGGATCGTCGAAGGCCGAGGCACCCCGGGTGGCATGGGCCTCGGCCATCCGGGTCAGGCGGTCGGCATAGGGCCGGTCCTCCCGGTCCAGGGTCTGCCGGGCCCGCTGCCAGCGCATGCCCGTTTTCTTCACACCAATCCTGATGCTCTCCTTTCCGTTGTCCATGATGACACATCTCCACCCGGCCGGGGTGCCCAGGAGGGGCAGGATGGCCGGGTACCTCCCCAGTCTGCGGGGGCACCCCCATAAGGGTGCGGGGGCCGGGGGGTGAAAGTGCCCCGCAACCCTTATCCCGCCGGTGGGCCACCCCTCCCTATGTGCGGAAGGTTCACCATCGCCCCCCTGGTTGACCTCTTTGACCGGTTCCACGTCCCGGAGCGGGTGTCGCTCACCCTCCCCCGGTACAACGTGGCCCCGTCGCAGGAGGTGCCGGTCGTGATCCGGGACGGGAACAACCGGGTGGCACTGATGCAGTGGGGACTGGTCCCTTCCTGGACAAAGGACCTGGCAACGGCGAGGAAGCCCATCAACGCCCGGGCCGAGACCCTCGCGGAACGCCCCACCTTCCGGGATTCGCTCCGGTATCACCGGTGCCTGGTGCCTGCGACGGGATTCTACGAATGGAAAAAGGAAGGGGCCGCCCGGGTCCCCTATTATCTCCGGCTCCGGTCGGGGGATCTCTTTGCGATCGCAGGCCTGTTCGATACCTGGCGCCATCCCTTTGGAGGAGAACTGCGCACCTTCACCATCATCACCACGGCACCGAACCGGACCGTATCGCCCTACCATGACCGGATGCCGGCGATCCTCCGGCAGCATGACGAGGAGCGGTGGCTCGAGGCCGGGCCGCTGGATCCAGCGACCCTCGCAGGGATCCTGGCACCCTGTCCTGACGACGTGCTGGAAGTGTACCGGGTCTCCCCCCGCGTGAACAGCCCCTCCGCGGACGGGCCGGACCTGGTAACCAAGGTGTAACCGGTTGCCTCACCGGAAGGCCACGAGGAAGATCACCAGGCTAGCAATACCCAGCAGGTAAAATATCACCGCCGGGATCATCAGCGGTGCAGAACGGATGGCCAGCGTCCGTGCCCTCCACCACAGCCCGATGGAACGCTGGAGCCGCGAGGAAGCCGAGTCCACCACCTCTTCCCTGCTCTTCCCCCGCATGCCCTTCCGGGGGGCGCCGGAGACCCCCTCGGCCTCGTTCACCGACTGGTCCATCAGGTGCTCGATGAAATAGAGGACCGCCCGGAAGACGGCAAAGAGCACCGCCGAAATCCCGAAGAGGAGCAGGGCGAGATACACCAGGTATCTCCCGGCACTGTCTCCGGACGGGACCAGTACGGGCAGCTGATACCAGGTGATGAAGAGCGTGGCAACCGCGAGGGCCAGCATCAGGTTGGTGGTGGCCGTCATGTGTTCCCGGGACCACCGGAAGAAGTCATACCCTTCCAGGATATCGACAAACTCGCTGACGCCGCGCTTCACCGGGCCCCTTCCTGATCGTCCCATCGGCTGGCTGAAACTCCCGTACCGTGTTCTTTCCCGCGATATAAGAACGTGGTGGAATTCAGATAGCACCGGGCCTCCGGAATCCGCGGGATGGCGGGGTAGGGCGCATCCCTGCCGCTCTCCGCACGCTCCTTCCGATGCCGGTGAGGGAATATCTTGATCAGGAAAGGGGATCAATGGTAGTTCTGGAGCGGAACCACCGTGGAGATCGTTCATGTCAGCGGCAGGAAGAAGGGGAAGGTGATGCTCTATGCCCTCTCCACCTGCGTCTGGTGCAAGAAGACCAAGGAACTCCTGGCCAGCCTGGGAGTGGACCACAGCTACGTCTTTGTGGATCTCCTCCCCGAGAAGGAGATGGATGAGGTGATGGACAAGGTGATGAAGTTCAATCCGAAGGGGTCCTTCCCCACCCTGGTCATCGACGAGAAAAGGTGCATCGTCGGTTTCCGCGAGGCTGAGATCCGGGAGGCGCTGGCATGACCCCGAACGCGGCGCCCACCGACACAGAGATCACCGCCCTCCATGAGAAGCTGAACCGGGAGGCGGAGGAGGGGGGATACCACCTGAACCCGGACCTCGCCTTCACCCGGGACCTGGTCCGGGGCCTTCTCGTGAACACCGCCCGGTACGGGTACCCTTCCTGCCCCTGCCGGCTCGCCTCGGGGAACAAGTCAAAGGACCTGGACATCATCTGCCCCTGTGACTACCGGGACCCGGATCTCATCGAGCACGGCGCCTGTTACTGTGCCCTGTACGTCTCCGGGGCGATCCTTGCAGGGACCCAGAAGCTCCGGCCGGTTCCCGAGCGGCGCCCGTCACCGGACCAGCGCAAGGCGGTCCGCCAGGTGCGGACCGCCTCCATTGGCGGCCTGGCCTACCCGGTCTGGCGGTGCCGGGTCTGTGGCTACCTCTGCGCCCGGAAGGATCCGCCTGAGATCTGCCCGGTCTGCAGGGCCACGAAGGAACGGTTCGAGCGGTTCATCTGAACACCCGGGGCACGCCCCCGGATACCCCCCCATTTTCCCGGATGTCTGAGAAGTTACACATCGATCCGGCACGGTGCGATCCCCGCCCCCTGCCCATGTCCCGGGAGGAGGCGAGAGGCCGGGGCATCGGCCGGTTCGACGTGATCCTGGTCACCGGCGACGCCTACGTGGACCACCCCTCCTTCGGCACGGCGGTGATCGGCCGCGTGCTGGAGGCGGCCGGGTGGACGGTGGGGATCATCGCACAGCCGGAGTGGAGGACGGGCGACGACTTCGCCCGACTGGGGGAGCCCCGCCTCTTCTTTGGGGTCTCGGCAGGGAATGTGGATTCCCTGGTGAACCACTACACGGCCGCAAGAAAGCGGCGAAGCTCAGATGCCTACTCCCCCGGCGGGGCTGCGGGCCGGCGACCGGACCGGGCGGTGCTCGTCTACGCCGACCGGATCCATGCCCTCTTTCCCGATACCCCGCTCGTACTGGGCGGAATCGAGGCCTCGCTGCGCCGGTTCGCCCACTACGACTACTGGTCTGACACCATCAGGCAGTCGGTACTGGCCGATGCCCCTGCCGACCTCCTGGTCTACGGCATGGGGGAGCGGCAGGTGCTGGCCATCGCCGAGGGGCTGGACCGGGGTGATCCGCGGGACCGGCTCCGGGAGATCCCGGGGACAGCGGCGAAGTACACGATCCCGGAGTGGCGGGAGCACCCCAGGGACGGGTGCGTGCCCCTCCCCTCCTACGGGGAGATCCTGGAGGAGCGGGAGAGGTACGCGGAGGCCTTCCGGCTCCATGCCGCCGAGCAGGACCCGGTCCACGGCCGGTGTGTGGCACAGCCCCACCCGAAGTGCGTTATCGTCCAGAACCGGCCTGCCCGGCCCCTCTCCACCGGAGAGATGGACCTGGTGTACGAACTCCCGTACACCCGATTGGCCCACCCGTCCTACCGTGAACCCGTCCCGGCCCTGGAACCGGTCCGCACCTCCCTGGTCTCACACCGGGGATGTTTCGGGAACTGCTCGTTCTGCGCCCTGGGGCACCACCAGGGGAGGATCATCCAGAGCCGGTCGGAGGCATCGATCCTTCGCGAGGCGGAACGGATGGTCCGGAGCCGGAATTTTCCCGGCGTGATTACGGATGTCGGCGGCCCTACGGCCAACATGTACCGGTGGACATGTCCCCGCTGGGGGGAGGAGGAGGGGGCCTGCCGGGACCGGTCCTGCCTCGGCTGCGGGAACCTGGAAAATGGCCTTACTGACCACCTCCATCTGCTGGATGACCTGGCCCGGATCCCCGGCGTAAAAAGGGTCTTTGTCTCCTCCGGGATCCGGCATGATCTCGTGCCTCCGGAAGAGCAGGAGTACCTGGAGGGGCTCTGCCGTGGCCACGTGGGCGGCCACCTGAAGGTGGCCCCGGAGCACACCTCGGACCGGGTCACGGTCCTGATGCACAAGCCACCCTTTGCCGTGTTTCTCGGGTTCCGGGAGAGGTTCCGGGCGGCAGCCCGCCGGGCAGGAAAGGAACTCTACCTCCTGCCCTACCTCATGTCCGGGCACCCGGGGTGTACTGTCGGGGACATGGTGGACTGCGCCGAGTGCCTCCGGGACCAGGATCTCTATACCGAGCAGGTGCAGGACTTCACCCCCACCCCCATGACCGCCTCGACCGTCATGTACGCCACCGGGATCGACCCGTCCACCGGCGAACGGGTGCATGTTCCCCGGGGCAGGGAGAAGCAGATCCAGCGGGCCCTCCTCCACTACCGGGACCCGGCCAACCGGGCGCTGGTCAGGGCGGGTCTCATCCAGGCAGGGCGCCGGGACCTCATCGGAGAGGATCACCGGTGCCTGGTCCCGGGCAGGGCGGCCGGGGGAAGGAAAAGAAGATATGAACCCTGAGGGCATGATCACTACCATGAGACACGGCAGGTGATGGGGATGGTGCACGGGAGGCTCACGGAACGGGAGGGAAAGTTCGGGAAGGTGTCGCGGACCTTCCTCTTCGAGAACGATGGCATCACTGAGTATGCCGGCGAGGCGCTGGACCGGCCGAGGCGGATGCTGGTCTTTGAACCTGACCAGAAGACCCTCACGGAGCGGAGGGGTGGGAAAGAGGGCCCCGTGGTACGGACCTTCACGGTGGAGAAGGACCACATCACGGAGCACGAGACCAGTTCCTACGGCAAGATGCGGTCCACCTGGCTCTGGGACGACGGGGAGCACCGGCTGATGGAGCGGGAGGGCGGCCGCTACGGGAGGATGAAGCGCGGGTTCCTCTTCGAGCCCGAGGGGATCACCGAGGGGGAAGGGGGCGGGCATGGCCCTGTGGTGCGGACCTTTGTCTTTGAGAAGAACGAGCCGGCTCTCTACGAGAAGACGGGTGGCATCTTCGGCGAGATCCGGAGGACCTTCCTCTTCGAGGGGATGAGCCCGGAGATGCTCCGTCACCACGAAGGGTTTCTGCAGTTCCTGATCATGGTGGAGTAGCCGCCCCCCCCCTGCATGAAGATGATTCCCTTCATCATTTCCTGTCGGATTACCCGAGATCATGTCTACTGGTGAGACGCTCTCGGGGGCTCCGCCCCCGCCGCGTGGGCACCCCCCGCCGGTTTCCGGTCAACCGGTGAAACGGGTATCAGAAATACCTCCCAACTGAATATCCTCACGGGGGAGGGACCGGGAGGGGGTCTTCCCCTCCCGCATCATACGGGTATTTCCGGAAAATCCACCGATCCGGAACACCGTGATCCTCGCATCCACCGACCGGGGGGGGCGATCACGCGGCGGGGGGACCGCAGGTCCCCCCTGGAGCGTCCCATTCGTATTCAACAATTCCAAAAAACCGGTGTACTAAAAAGCAGTGAAAACCTCAGGCACCACCCGAATATTCCCCGGTAACTACTCACCGCAGTCACGCCACCGGGCCGCTGCCTCCACGAAGGAGACGGCAAACTCCCGGGTGAAGTAGGCATGGGTGTACCCGGCGACAGTGGCATGCTCCGAGATGCCGTCCAGGCCGTCGCAGATACCCTTTCCCCGGTCCAGCCGGACCCGGAACCTGGCATCCGGTGAGGGGGAGAGCCGTGAGTAGTGGAACTCGTGGCCCCGCAGCCTGCCCCCGGCCGGTCCAAAGGGGGCGCCCGCAAGCCAGGTCCCGGCCACGTATCCCAGGGCCTGCACGCGGCCGGTCATCTCCGTCTCGCAGGGGAGCGCCCCGGTCATGCGGTGGGTGACGGAACCATCCGGTTCCGTGACCCCTTCCGAGAGGTACATGAGCCCGCCGCACTCCCCGTACACGGGGAGCCCCCGCTCCACGGCCTCCTTCATCGGCTCCCGGCAGGGTCCCGCTTCCAGCCCTGCCGCGTGCAGCTCCGGGTACCCCCCGCCCAGGTACACGCCGTCCACATCGGGCAGGGGATCACAGAGGGGAGAGAAGAAGACGAGGGATGCCCCTGCGGCCGCGAGCCGGTCCAGGTTGTCCTGGTACAGGAAGCAGAACGCCTGGTCCCGGGCCACGCCGATCCGGGCAGACCGCCCCGGTTCCGGCAGGGGATCCCACCTCCCGGCGGGGAGGGGTGGGGCCCCCTCCGCCACCGAGAGGATGCCGTCCAGGTCGCAGTACCCGCCGATGGCGGCGGCGATGCGGGCCATCCCCTCCCCCTCGTGGGCCATCCGGAGCCCCAGGTGCCGGCTCTCTACCCGGAACTCATCGCTGCGGGGGATCCAGCCCAGGACCGGGACGCGGAGCCCCCGCTCGATCATGGCCCGGTGGCGGGGGGACCCGATCTGGTTCAGGATCGTCCCCTCCAGCCGGAGCCCGGGGTCGTGGTCCCGGTATCCCCGGAGGAGGGCGTGCACGGATCCGGACATGCCCCGCACGTCCACGACGAGGACCACCGGGGCATCCAGCAGCCGGGCCACGTGGGCGGTGGAGGCCTCCATGGTCCCGTCGATCCCGTCGTAGAGGCCCATCACCCCCTCGATGACGGCCACGTCTGCACCCGCTACCGCGTTCCGGAAGGTCTCCCGGACGCCGTCGTCTCCCGAGAGGAACGGGTCCAGGTTCCGGGAGATCCGGCCGCAGCAGGCGGTGTGGTGGGTGGGGTCGATGAAGTCCGGGCCCACCTTGAAGGGCTGGACCACCTTCCCGCGGGCCACGAGGGCCGCCATCAGGCCGGAGGCCACCGTGCTCTTCCCGCACCCGCTCCAGGTACCGGCGATGACGATCCGGGGGATGGC
>JAJRDF010000191.1 GCA_028678555.1 Methanomicrobiales archaeon | reverse complement strand
CATGAGGAGATGATGCTGCCAGTGCCGCCACGTGCCGGGAATGCGTCCTCATAGTCCTCCATGAAGGATCCTCCCCTCGGGGGGACAGGCCCGGCCCTTATGCTACCGTTATTTATCCCCGCCGCCACAACCACAGAGTAGTGCGCCCGTGTGCAGGCGTGTAGTGCGCCCGTTCACCGGAAGGACGTGGGCGCGGCTGTGGGACCCATATGCTCTTCAAGGAGTTCGCCCTGATCTGCGACCGGCTGGAGGGGATCAGCGGACGGCTGGAGATGATCGACGTGGTCGCCGGCGTGCTCCCCTCGCTGGACGACTCCGAGCTCCCCCTCTTTGTCCGGTTCGTCATGGGCCGGATCTTTCCTGACTGGTCGCCGCTCAAACTTGGTATCGGGCCCAACCTCCTCTACGAGGCCATCGCGGCGGTGGCCGGGATCAGGAAGGAGGCGGTGGTGGACGCGGTGAACCGGACAGGCGATCCGGGGAAGGCCACCGAGGAACTCCTGGCGGTGAAGACGCAGATGTCCTTCTTCACCGAGTCCTTCACCCTCTCCGACGTGTACCGTGAGTTCGAACAGATGGCACAGGAGGAGGGGAAACGGTCCCAGCGGGGGAAGATCGGTTCGGTCCGGAAGCTCCTGGCGAACGCCGAACCGCGGGAGGGCCGGTACCTGGCACGCCTCCTCATGGGCGAGCTCCGGATCGGGATCGGCGAGGGCAACGTCCGGGACTCCATCGCGAAGGCCTTCGGTGTCCCGGCCACCGACGTGGAGCACGCGTTCCAGGCCAACAACGATCTTGGTGAGACGGCGGTGCTGGCCCGGAAGGGGCCGGAGGCCCTCCGTTCCGTGGAGATCGGGATCTTCCGGCCGGTCCGGCTGATGCTGGCCCAGCAGGGGACCCTCGGGGAGATGGTGGCCGACCACGGGGCGGTGGCCGCCGAGTTCAAGTACGACGGGAGCCGGTTCCAGTTCCACCGGAAGGGGGAGAAGGTGATGGTCTACTCCCGGAAGCTGGAGGAGGTGACGAACGCCCTCCCCGACGTGATCCGGGCGCTCCTCCCGGCCACGTCCCACGACGTGATCCTGGACGGTGAGGCGGTGGCGGAGAAGGACGGCCGGCCCATGCCCTTCCAGTTCGTCCTGCGCAGGTTCCGGAGAAAGTACGACGTGGAGTCCAAGGCCGGGGAGATCCGGCTCGTTCCCTACGTCTTTGACATCCTCTTGCGGGACGGGCAGACCCTGATCGACCTGCCCTACACCGAGCGCCGGAAGATCCTGGAGGAGACCCTCTCGGACCACGTGGCTCCCCACGTGGTGAGCGGGGAGGTGAAGGAACTGGAGGCCTTCTACCAGCGTGCGCTGGATGCCGGCCACGAGGGGATCATGGTGAAGGCGCTCCAGTCGCCCTACAGCCCCGGCGTCCGGGGCCGGATGTGGGCCAAGATCAAGCCCGAGGTGGACACGCTGGATCTGGCCGTCATCGGGGCCGAGTGGGGGGAGGGGCGCCGGGCCTCCCTCTTCGGCTCGTTCCTCCTCGCGGCGGGAGACAGCGGGGAACTGGTCCCCGTCGCGAAGGTGGCCACCGGGATCTCCGAGGAGATGCTCTCCGCCCTCTTCGAGATCTTCAGGGAGAAGGTCATCTCCCGGGAAGGGAAGGAGGTCCGGTTCGAGCCCGGGGAGGTCTTCGAGGTGGGCTACTCGGAGATCCAGGCCAGCCCCAACTACCCCGGCGGGTTCACCCTGCGGTTCCCCCGGTTCATCCGGCTCCGGGACGACAAGGGGATCGGTGAGATCGACACGCTGGATACTATTCGGTATCGGTACCGGCGCCAACAGAAGTCCGGATGACCCGGTACCTGGACCGGTCCTCATCACCCTCCACGAACGCATAGTAGGTGGAATAGGTGCCCTGGATCTTCTGGAAGGCGACCTCGCCGTTGAAATCGGTGTACTTCTGGTAGACCCGCCCCCCCTCCTTCTCCCTGAGCATCACCTTCACGTCAGGGGCAGGTTCCCCGGTGTTCTTGTCCACCACCCGGAAGGTGACCGTGGGGTTCAGGGGCTCGGTGCCCCGGGTCATGACCTCCCGGAAGGTGGTGAACCGGCTCCGGGTGGGGGTGCCTTTCCGGGTGTAGAACATGCCGCTCCTCGTACTGATCAGGACGTAGAGACCGATGACAAAGAGGAGGACTCCGCCGACGAGAAGCACAAGGAGGATCAGGGTCCGTTGCGAGAGTCCGAAGGGGAGGTAGGAGACCACCGGGTCGGTGACCTCCAGGATCCCGGCAAACAGCGGTGTCAGCTCGTACAGGATCCCTTCAAAGAGACTGGTGACACCGGTGAGGGTGATCAGCACCATGATCGCCGCGATGAAGAAGATACTCCCGACCACGATGCAGACCACGCCGAAAGCCCCTCCCAGCGCTTTCAGCACAAAGAACCGTGAGAGCTGTTCGTCCGATCCCTTGAAGAGCCGTGCCGCCAGGATGACGAAGACGCACAGCGCGATGAACCCCACAAGGATGTAGAGGGCGAAATCCTGGAGGGGGTTTCCAGGAACAGGAGGCACGACTTCGTCGGCCGCCGCCGCCACCCCCAGAAGGAGCGGCAGGAACAGTGGTCCCAGCCAGCGAGGTCCCATAGATAGAGATCGGCGCCCGGATTAATAAGGCTCTCTCCCGCCTGCTCAGTAATCGGAGAGGCGCCG
>JAJRDF010000190.1 GCA_028678555.1 Methanomicrobiales archaeon | reverse complement strand
TGAGCCGCGGGAAATCTCATGAACCGACGGGGCGAACCATCCTCACCTGGCGGGGGCGCCCACGCGGCGGGGGGGGACGGAGTCCCCCCCCAGGAGCGTCCCCCCAGTACATCTCTTACGAGAACTGACTCCATCATCGGTTCCCGGTTACCTCAGACAGGTGGGGGCATGCCCCCTCTCGGTCCCGCCCCCGGGAGGATACTCCCTTCCTGCCTTTTCTCCTGAACGTAATTCAGGGTCCGGCTTGCCGCAGGAACGCGGCTCCCACCGGTTTCCTAGAAAGGGCTTTCCCTGACAACTTTTTATCCCCCGCAGGGCAAGTACTAGCTTGAAACGGGGTCACCATGCTCGAGGAGGAGTACCAGCTGGAGTATTTCCGGGATCACGATCTCGTGCGGAAGGTCTGCACTTCCTGCGGCTCGGCTTTCTGGACGAGGGACCCGGAGAAGACGGTCTGCGGCGACGCCCCCTGCGAGCCCTACAGCTTCATCGGGAACCCGGTCTTTGCCCCCCACGACCTGGACGGGATGCGGGAGGCGTTCCTCTCGTTCCACGAACGGCACCAGCACACCCGCATCGAGCGGTATCCTGTCGTCGCCCGGTGGCGGGACGACATCTACCTGACCATCGCCTCCATCGCCGATTTCCAGCCCTACGTGACGAGCGGTGTCGTGCCGCCGCCGGCGAACCCCCTCACCATCTCCCAGCCCTGCATCCGGCTCAACGACCTGGACGCCGTCGGGCGGTCGGGGAGACACCTGACCCTCTTCGAAATGATGGCCCACCATGCCTTCAACACGCCGGGGAAGGAGATCTACTGGAAAGACACGACCGTCGCCCTCTGCGACGAGTTCCTGGCCTCCATCGGGGCAGACCTCCAGCGGGTCACCTACAAGGAGCATCCCTGGTTCGGCGGCGGGAACGCCGGCCCCAGCCTGGAGGTGCTGATCGGCGGCCTCGAAGTGGCGACGCTGGTCTTCATGAATATGGGCCGCCAGAAGACCGCCGATCCTCCGGTGATGCTGGACGGGGAACCCTACTACCCCATGCCCATCCGGATCGTGGATACCGGCTACGGCCTCGAGCGGTTCGTCTGGGCTTCCCTGGGCTCCCCCACGGTCTATGATGCCGTGCTCCCCTGCGCGGTGGAACGGATCACTGCTGATGCCGGCCTCTCCCACGCCCTCACGGACCCCGAGTACCAGCGGATACTGGGCCTGAACGCCAAGTTCGCCGGCCTTGTTGATATCAAGGGATCCAACCTGAACACCCTCCGGGCGAAGGTGGCCGGGGCCATCGGCATCCCGGTGGACCGGTTCCTGGAGATGATCGTGCCCATGGAACGGGTCTATGCCATCGCCGACCACAGCCGGTGCCTGGCCTACATGCTGGGGGACAACATCGTCCCCTCCAACGTGAGGGAGGGCTACCTGGCACGCCTGGTCCTGCGCCGGACCCTCCGGATGATGCACGATCTCCACCTTCCGCCGGAGGCCCTCGCCGACTACGTGGACCTGCAGATCTCGACCGCAGGTCCCGGGACCTTCCCCCAGGACGCGGCCACCGTCCGGGAGATCGTGACCCGGGAGGTGGAACGCTACGCCCAGACGATGGAGCGGGGGACCCGGATCGTCCAGCGCCTCGCCCAGTCCTACAAGAAGAAGGGGCAGCCCATCCCCGTTGCCGAGGCCATCACCCTCTACGACTCCCATGGGATCCCGCCGGAGACGCTCCGGGAGCTGGCCGCTGCGGAAGGGGCCGCGGCCGAGATCCCGGATGATTTCTACTCCCAGATTGCCCTCGTCCACTCGAAGGCCGAGAGGGAGGCCGAGGACCCGCTGGAGCGGTACCGGGACCGGGTGCGGGAGTTCCCGCCCACGAAACGGCTCTACTACGACTCGCCGCACGACATGGAGTTCGAGGCCACGGTGCTGGCCACCTTCGACGGTCTCGCTGTGCTGGACCGGACCCTCTTCTACCCGGCCGGCGGCGGCCAGCCCTCCGACACCGGGACCCTGATGGCCTCCGAGGGGATCGTTCGTGTGGACAACGCCGTGAAGCTGGGCGAGGTGATCCTGCACCAGACGAAGGGCGGGGTGCTCAAGGCGGGGGAGAAGGTGAAGGGGAAGCTGGACGAGGAGCGGCGCCTCTCCCTGATGCGCCACCACACGGGGACCCACATCCTGCTCCACGCCTGCAAGGTGGTCCTTGGCTCCCACGTCCACCAGGCCGGTGCCCAGAAGGGGAGCGACTCCGCCCGGCTGGACATCCGGCACTTCCGGCACGTGACACCGGAGGAACTGGCCAGGATCGAGGTGGAGGCGAACCGGATGGTGATGATGGCGCTTCCCGTCTCCATCCGGTGGGAGGAACGGACCCACGCCGAGCAGAAGTACGGGTTTGACCTGTACCAGGGCGGTGTCCCGCCGGGGACCGAGATCCGGGTCGTGCAGGTGGACGGAGAGGTCCAGGCCTGCGGCGGCACCCACTGCGGGAACACGGGCGAGGTGGGGGCCATCAAGGTTCTCCGGGTGGAGCACATCCAGGATGGGATTGAGCGGCTGGAGTTCTCAGCCGGGATTGCTGCCATCTACGCCATGCAGCGGGTGGAGGGGCTCCTCTCCGTTTCGGCCGGCGCCCTGTCCGTGCAGCCGGAGAACCTGCCTGCGGCCGTTCAGCGGTTCTTCTCCGAGTGGAAGGAGCAGCGGAAGGAGATCGAGC
>JAJRDF010000189.1 GCA_028678555.1 Methanomicrobiales archaeon | reverse complement strand
GGACGGGACGATGGTCACGTTGACGAGGGGGGAGTAAACCCCTTCATGGGCTGCATAGAGGACGTGCCGCTCGGCCCGGATCTGCTCCACCCGGAGGTCGTACACGAACCTTCCTTCGGCATCGGACCTGCCGCTGGCCCACCGCTGGCTGTCCAGGTACACGTCCACCGTCTGCTCCCCCGGGAACCGGCCACTCAGCACCGCGTTGAGACGGAGCGTGTCCCCGAAGGTGGCCTGGTCCGGCTGGACCTCGAGGGTGACCGAGTCCACGCTGGCGGGCATGGCGGTGGAGGGGGAGGCCTTCTTCAGGGTGTCTGCCTCCGCCTTTCGCGTCTCCTGGGTGGAACTGGCCTCCTGCGCCAGGGATTCCACCTCCGAGACGCTCTGGAGGTAGCCGGTGGTGTTCAGGCTGAACTGCTGCCCGAGCTGGGTGAAGGCCGGCGCCTGCTGGTCGTACTGCCGCGTCACCTCCTGGATCTGGGTCTTCAGCCCCTCCCCCTCGTAGGTCACCGAGTAGAGGGCGCTGGGGTTCTTTTCGTCCCGGTACCGGACCTCCAGTTTCTTCAGCTCCTCGAACCGTTTGCTGTCGTCCAGGAGCCGGCGGATCAGTTCCTGGTTCCTCTGGTTGTACTTGCTAAACTCCCCCATCTCGGTCTCCGAAAGTTCCAGGTCCACGACGATGTTGTCGAAGTTATGCCCGAGGCCCACCAGGCGGCGGTACTCCTGCTCCGCCGTCTCGAAGTCCTTCTCCCGGATCTTCACCACCACCGACCCGGTGTCGTCCATGAGAGCAGACATGATATCCAGAAGATCCTCGGAGGACTGCCACGACGTGACATCGCTGTACTGGGGATTGACATGGTAGAGGGAGGTGGAGTGGTTCTGCGGGATGTACAGTTCCGGGGAGGTGAAGTTGAGGCCAATGAAAAGGCCCACGACAATGGCACAGACCAGCATCAGCGGCGGGATGAGGCGGCGGTTCACAGGTGGAGCATCCCCAGCATCTTCTGGGCCAGGATCAGGCCGAAGAGGATCACGATCCCGGCGACGACCAGCCGGGTGTAGTTCAGGTACTGGGGCCGGGAGTAGGGGGACTCCGTCATCTCCACGATGATCAGGACTCCCACGAGCACCAGGATGAAGTAGATCTCCAGGTGGAGGGTGGAGGTGAGGACCAGGAGGAGGAGGACCAGGATCACCCAGGTGGTCACTGCGATGGCCGGCAGGTAGTGGGAGGAGATCCTCATCAGGATATATTTATATTTTCTGGATTATTAAACATATCGAAGCGGGGAGATTTTCCGTTTCTCTCGAGAAAACCTTTATCAAATCCCGGGAGAGAGGGTGAGTATGGCATTCCGGGCCCCGCGGTGCACTGCCCTCCTCCTGCTCCTCGCAGCCCTCCTCCTCCCGGTCTCGGGGTTCCAGATGAACTACGTGGAGGTGAACGTGGGGAGCGGGGGTGACGCCACCGTCCAGGTGGATTATCACCTCACCTGGGTGGAGTACGTGGGGGCGTTCCTGGGGATCGCGAACCCGGCAACAGAACTCCGGAAGGCACTGGAGGAGTACTCGGGCGCGACGGTGAACGTGACGGCCGTCTCCGCCGAGTCGGCCGGGTTCCAGGTGGACCGCTTCGCCCGGATCTCAAGTGACAACGGGAAACGGGTCTTTTCCACCCCTGCCCTCACCTTCTCCCTCGCCGAGGAGAAACTCCGGTCCTACTGGTTTGCCCCCTTCATCTCCCCGGACCTCTCCCCGGAAGTGGTCGTGATCCGGTTCCCGGACGGCTACGTGGAGATCTTCCGGGACGAGGCCAGCATCCCGGCCATCACTCACCAGATGTGATCCTGCCCCGACGGGGGATACATAGGGAGAAAATCACATCAATCTGCATTCACCGACAGAGAATATTATCCTCATGAGGGGGTGGGACAGGGTGGGGGCTCTGCCCCCTCCCGCCGCCCTCCCCCGGTGAGGATGTCTGCGCCAAGTCGGTGTTGCACCATCGCAGCGTAAGTCTCGATCAACCGGCGGGGGGTGCCCACGCGGCGGGGGCGGAGCCGCGGCGGAGCCCCCGAGAGCGTCTTACCAGTACGCATGAACTCGAAAAATCCGACAGGATGAGGTCAATAGCATAGCCAAGGGTGGGGCGACGGGGGGGTCCCGGGAGCATATCGGCCATCACCCATCACGGACTGCCGGCAAGCCTTCAGCGTTACCCCGCTCCCCCCAGCGCGTACACCGCCAGTCCCGCGATGAGCACCACCACGCCGGCCAGGAAGAGCGGGAAGGTGTAGTACCTGGCCACGTCAGCGACGCTGTCCCCGGTCACCCGGTGGATCAGCCAGAAATAGGGGTCCGTCAGGTAGGAACAGACCAGGATCCCGCCGCAGATGAAGAGCATGAGCGGGAGGGGCGGGATGGCGGCAACGGCCGCGCTCCCGGCCAGCACCGAGGCGGTCACGATGGCGGTCACCACCCGGGACCCGAGGGCTGCCTGGAGGATCGCGGCGAGGGCGAAGGGGATCAGCACGACGGGGAGGATGCCACTTGCGAGCTGGAACACCTGGTCGGCAAAGGGGGTGGCGGCGATCACCGCCCCCAGCGCCCCGGCGCCGCAGAGGTCAAAGATGATGATCCCCGCGTTCCGGGTTCCCTTCGCAAGGCCGGGAAGCCGGGCGGCGGCGGGGACGCAGAGGGCGGCCACGATGAGGGCGGCGATCA